>NZ_DASVSF010000056.1 GCF_036388275.1 Longimicrobium sp. | reverse complement strand
CCGGCGCCGTCGCCATCGGAGCCGCCGCTGCGCACCGTCGAGGGGATGGCGACACGCCTGGTGCGGATGATCCGCGAGGTGCAGCCCTCGGGGCCGTACCGGGTGGCGGGGTGGTCGTTCGGCGGGGTGCTGGCCTACGAGGTGGCCTCGCAGCTGATCGGCCGGGACGAGATCGTGGAGTTCGTGGGGATGTTCGACAGCTACCACCCGGCTCGCGCTCGCGCGGCTGAAGGTCCCGCCGAATCGCGGGACTGGGGGCTCGACCACGCGCTCATCCTGAACGCGCTCCGCACCGCCGACACCATGGCCGATGGCAGGGGCGCGGACTCCAGCGAGGAGGCCGCGGCGGGCGGGGACGAGGACCTGGACACGTTCGTCCAGAGGAGCCGCGACGAGGGGCTTCTTGCGCCTCACGTCACCGTGGCGCAGGCCCGGGCGGTGCGCGACCGGCTGCGCGGCCACCAGGCCGCCCTGCGCGAGTACTCGCCGCAGCCGATGCCCGTCCTGGTCCACCAGTTCCCCGCCCAGCAGAGCTCCGAGCCGGACTCCACGCGCGGCTGGGGCGCCTTCCACCCCAAGGGCTGGCTCCGCGTGACGCCCGTCCCGGGGACGCACCTGTCCATGATGCGGCCGCCGAACGCGGCCGTGCTCGGCGCGGCGCTGTCGCGCGCGATCGGCGGGGCGGGGGAGGGCGCGCCGCCGTCCCCCGCGGGCCGTTCGCCCCTCGTGACGCTCCAGGGCGGCGTGGCCGGCGCCGCGCCCCTCTTCTGCGTGCCGGGGGCGGGGAGCAGCGTCACCAGCTTCATCGACCTGCTGATGGCGCTGGACCCGTCCGTGCCGGTGCACGGGTTCCAGCCGCGCGGGGTGGACGCGGAGGCGCCGCCCCACGCCACCGTGCAGGCGGCCGCGGAGCACTACCTCCGCGCGCTCCCCGAGGCCTGCCCCGCGGGGCCCGTCCACCTGCTGGGCCACTCCTTCGGCGGCTGGGTGGCGCTCGAGATGGCGCTGCGGCTCCACGAGGCCGGGCGCCCCGTCGCGTCGCTCACCATCCTGGACAGCGAGGCGCCGGATGATTCCGAGGCCGTGGTGCGCGAGTACGGCGGCGGGGAGGCCTTCCTGAAGCTGGTGGAGGTCCTGGAGCTGGCCGTGGAGCGGTCCCTCGGGATCGGCCCCGCGGACGTGGCCTCACGGGACGAAGCCGGGTGGCTGAAGCTCCTTCACGGGAAGATGGTCGGGCACGGCCTCCTGGGCGCGCGCGCGGCGCCCGACGTGCTGGCCGGCCCCTTCCGGACGTTCGCGCGGTGCCTGCGCACCGTGTACCGTCCCTCGGGGGTCTACCCCGGCCGGCTGCGCCTGGTGCTCGTCGACGATCCGGCGAAGGACGAGGCCGCCAACCGCGCGCACTTCGCCGAAATCGAGCGGGGATGGCGGGCGTGGGCGCCCGGGCTGGTGTTCTCGGTCGGCGCGGGGAACCACATCACCGCGCTCAAGGCGCCCCACGTGGCCGTGCTGGCCGGGCTCCTCGCCGAGGACCGCGGCGCGCGCATGGGGTGACGCACCGTTCGGAGGATCCGCGGACGAGCGTGTGCGGGGCGGTGCCCACGGACGAGACCGCGAGATTCGGCCTACGCTGACCCTCTTCAAGAGGGGGGAGCCAATCGGCGCGCGGCTGAGCGGCGCGAGGGCGCTCTTTGCGCGGGCGACCGTAGAGCGCTGGGCGGGGTACAGGCGTCGGGGTCGCGTAGGCCGAAGCCGCCGCGCGGCCGCGGCGGCGTACGGGCTCGCCCCCGGCCGACCGGGTGATGCGGTTCGCGCGGCCGGGTTCCACGTGTGGCTGGAGCAGACGCAGGCGCCGCGCTCGGCCGGCGCCTGCGTCGTCATGCGCGGGAGCGAGGTCCCGACGCCGCTGAAGCTGGCGCGGCGGGCGGCGGAGCAGGGGATGGGCGTCGTCACCCCCCACGGCGCACTGGCACCCGCGCTGGAGCTCCTCGCCCGCACCGTGCGCCTGGTGATCGCCGGCGTGCGGCTGCTGAACGGGTACGGTCCCACCGAGGCGTGGCCACCTGCGCGGCGTACGACGTCGCGCCCCCCGAAACCCGTGCGCGGTTCGCGGCTCGTTCGCGAGCCCGGCGCAACGGCCGCGTAACGCAACCTTGCCGTACACCACTT
Source organism: Longimicrobium sp. (assembly GCF_036388275.1). Classification (NCBI taxonomy): domain Bacteria; kingdom Pseudomonadati; phylum Gemmatimonadota; class Longimicrobiia; order Longimicrobiales; family Longimicrobiaceae; genus Longimicrobium; species Longimicrobium sp. The sequence continues at coordinate 21,571 of NZ_DASVSF010000056.1, read as the reverse complement.
TTCCAGACAGCCGTTCGTGAGCATGCAGAACCTTTCGACCGCCGAGCGCCTGGCCCTTCTCGAGCTGCTCGAGGCCACCGCGCCCAAACAGGATGCGCCGACGCTGTCGCAGATCGAGCCGGTGGACCGGAGCGGACCGCTGCCGCTGTCGTTTGCGCAGTGGCGGCTCTGGTTCCTGGACCAGCTCGGGATTCCCGGCGCCCTCTACCACATGCCCACCCACCTGCGGCTGAGGGGCGAGCTGAACCGGGACGCGCTGGTCCGCGCGCTGGACCGGGTGGTCGCCCGGCACGAGGCGCTGCGTACGGTCTTCGCCGAGGTGGACGCCGACCAGGTGCAGCGGATCGTGCCGGCGGAGGAGAGCCCGTTTCAGCTGGCCGAGCACGACCTCCGCGGCCATGCGGAGGCCGGGGCGGAGCTTGGCCGGCTGGTGGACGAGGAGGAGGCCACGCCCTTCGACCTGGCCCGCGGGCCGCTGATCCGCGGGCACCTGGTCCGCATGGCGGACGATGACCATGTGCTGCACATCACCATGCACCACATCGTCTCCGACGGGTGGAGCATGGGGGTGTTCACCCGTGAGCTGAGCACGCTCTACGCCGCCTTCCGCAACGGCGAGCCGGACCTGCTTCCCGCGCTGCCGATCCAGTACGCGGACTACGCGGTGTGGCAGCGGCGCTGGGTGGACGGCGAGGTGCTGAAGGGGCAGGCGGAGTACTGGAAGAAGATGCTGGCTGGCGCGCCCGCGCTGCTGGAGCTGCCCACCGACCGGCCGCGGCCGCCGCGGCAGGACTTCACCGGGCGCGAGGTGGGGATCGAGCTGGACGCGGAGCTGACGGCGGGGCTGAAGGCACTGGCCCGGCGGCATGGGGGCACGCTGTACATGGCGTTCCTGGCGGCGTGGGCGGTGGTGCTCAGCCGCCTCTCGGGGCAGGAGGACGTGGTGATCGGCAGCCCGGTGGCGGGCCGGGGGCGGCGCGAAATCGAGGGGCTGATCGGCTTCTTCGTGAACACGCTGGCAATCCGGGTGGGCGTCTCCGGCTCGCTCACCGTGGCGGAGCTGCTGCGGCGGGCCAAGGACCGGGCGCTGGAAGCGCAGCAGCACCAGGACATCCCCTTCGAGCAGGTGGTGGAGTTGCTGCAGCCGGTGCGCAGCCTGGCGCACACGCCGCTCTTCCAGGTGATGTTCAACTGGCTGAACATGCCCGAAGGCAACCTGGAGCTTTCGGGGCTGGCGCTGGGCTCCCCGGGGGCGCCTGGGCCGGGGGCGGGGCCGGGGACGGCGGCGAGCGAGCCCTGGGAGGCGTCGGCGCAGTTCGACCTGTCGCTCACCCTTTCCGAGCGGGGCGGGCGGATCGTCGGCTCCCTGGAGTACGCGACGGCGCTCTTCGACCCGGAGACGATGGAGCGCCACGCGGCCTACCTGCGGCGGGTGCTCGCGCAGATGGTGGCCGATGAGCGCCGGAGCGTGGCGCGGCTGGCGCTGATGTCCCCGGCGGAGCGCGCGCGGGTCGTGGAGGAGTGGAACGCGACGGATCTCCCGTCCGCCGCCGACGGCTGCGTGCACGAGCTCTTCGAGCGGCGGGCGGAGGAGACGCCCGGGGCAATTGCCGTGGTCTTCGAGGGCGGGGAGGTCACGTACGCGGAGCTGAACGCCCGAGCGAACCGGCTGGCGCATCGGCTGCGCGCCGGGGGCGTGGGCCCGGACACGCGCGTGGCGATCTGCGCCGAGCGCACCCCGGAGATGGTGGCGGGGCTGCTGGCGGTGCTCAAGGCGGGCGGGGCGTACGTCCCGCTCGACCCGGCGTACCCGGAGGAGCGGCTGCGCTGGCAGGTGGAGGACAGCGCGCCGGTGGCGGTGCTGGCGCACGGCTCGCTCGCCGCGCGCTTCGTGGGCACGGGCGTGCCGGTGCTCGAGCTGGACGCCCACTCACCCGCCTGGGCAGCGGGGTCGGCGGGGTCGGCGGGGTCGGACGCGAACCCCGGGCGCGGGGCGCTCCAGCCGGAGCACCTGGCATACGTGATCTACACCTCGGGCTCCACGGGGCGGCCCAAGGGGGTGATGGTCACCCACCGCGCCGTCGGGCGTCAGGTCGCCGCCGTCCAGGCGGGCTTCGGCCTGGGGGCGGGCGACCGGTTCCTGCAGTTCGCCTCCGTCGCCTTCGACGCCGCGGTGGAGGAGATCTTCGGCGCGCTCCTCACGGGGGCGGCGCTGGTGCTGCGCACCGAGGCGTGGCTGGAGGGCGCGCACACCTTCTGGGGCCGGTGCGCGGAGAACGGGGTGAGCGTGCTCGACCTCCCGACGCGCTTCTGGCAGCTCCTGCTGGACGAGCCCTCGGCCGTCATCCCGCCGAGCGTGCGCCTGCTGGCCATCGGCGGCGAGGCGGTGGAGCCCGCCGCGCTGCAGGCGTGGTTCGGGAGGGACGGCTACCGGCCACCGCTCCTGAACACGTACGGCCCTACCGAGACGACGGTCAACGCCACGATGCGCGAGATGGCGGCCGATCCCGCCACCTGGCGCTCCATCGGCCGGCCGGTGGCGAACACGCGCGTCTACCTCCTGGACTCGGCGGGCGGGCCGGTGCCGCTAGGGGTGTCGGGAGAGCTGTACATCGGGGGCGGGCAGGTGGCGCGCGGCTACCTGGACCGTCCGGGGCTGACCGCCGAACGGTTCGTGCCGGACCCGTTCTCCCGTGAGCCGGGGGCGCGCCTGTACCGGACGGGCGACCTGGGGCGGTGGCGGGAGGAAAGTGCGGAAGTGCGTGAGTGCGTGAGTGCGGAAGTGGGTTCGGGATCCGCGGACTTCCGCACTAACGCACTAACGCACTCACGCACCGGGGTTATCGAGTTCCTGGGGCGCACCGACTTCCAGGTGAAGATCCGCGGCTTCCGGATCGAGCTGGGTGAGATCGAGGCGCGGCTCGCCGAGCACGCGGCCGTGCGCGACGCGGTGGTGCTGGCGCGCGAGGACGAGCCCGGCGAACGGCGGCTGGTGGCGTACTGCCTGGCCGACGAGGGCCTGGACGTGGAATCGCTGCGGGCGCACCTGGCCGGGCGGCTGCCGTCGTACATGGTGCCGGCGGCCTTCGTGCGGCTGGACGCGTTCCCGGTGACCGCCGGGGGCAAGGTGGACCGCGGGGCGCTCCCCGCGCCGGAGGGCGACGCGCTCGCCGCGCGCGGCTTCGAGGCGCCGGAGGGGCAGACCGAGCAGGCGGTGGCCGACATCTGGGCCGAGGTGCTGCGCGTGGAGCGGGTGGGGCGCCGGGACAGCTTCTTCGACCTGGGCGGACACTCGCTGCTGGCGGTGCAGGTGATCTCGCGGGTACGGCAGCGGCTGGCGGTGCAGGTGGCGCTGCGCGACCTGTTCGCCCAGCCCGTGCTGGCCGACTTCGCGCGGGGGCTGGAGACCGCGTCGCGCGCCGAGCTGCCGCCGATCGAGCGGGTGGAGCGGGGGGGCGATCTCCCGCTCTCGTTCGCGCAGCAGCGGCTCTGGTTCGTCGAACGGCTGGCCGCCGCGGGCACGGCGTTCCACATCCCCGTGCGGCAGCGGCTGCGGGGCGAGGTGGACCGTGCCGCGCTGCGGCGGGCGCTGGACCGGATCCTGGCGCGGCACGAGGCGCTGCGCACGGTCTTCGCCGAGGTGGACGGCGCACCGGTGCAGCGGATCGTGCCGGCGGAGGAGAGCCCGTTCCCTCTCAAGGAGCACGACCTCCGCGGCCGCGCCCAAGGGCCGGCGGAACTGCATCGGCTGATGGCGGAGGAGGCGGGCACGCCGTTCGATCTGGAGCGCGGGCCTCTGATCCGGGGCCGGCTGGTGCAGATCGGCGAAGACGACTACGTGCTGCTCATCACCATGCACCACATCGCCTCCGACGGCTGGAGCGTGGGCGTGTTCACCCGCGAGCTGGGCGCCCTCTACGGCGCGTTCCGCGCGGGGCGGCCCGATCCGCTCCCGCCGCTCGCGGTGCAGTACGCCGACTACGCGGCCTGGCAGCGTCGCTGGGTGGAGGGCGAGGTCCTTCGGGAGCAGGCGGAGTACTGGCGGGAAACGCTCACCGGTGCCCCGGAGCTGCTGGAGCTCCCGACGGACCATGCGCGCCCGGCGCGGCAGGACTTCTCCGGTGCCACCGTGAGCCTGGTGCTGGACGAGGCGCTCTCGGCCGCGCTCCGGGAGCTTTCCCGGCGGCATGGGACCACGCTGTACATGACGCTCCTCGCCGGCTGGGCGGCGGTGCTTTCCCGCCTGTCGGGGCAGGACGAGGTGGTGGTCGGCACGCCTACGGCGAACCGCGGGCGGGAGGAGATCGAGGCGCTGATCGGCTTCTTCGTGAACATGCTCCCGGTGCGCGTGGAGCTGTCCGACGCGCCGACGGTGGCGGAGCTGCTGGCGAGGGTGAAGGAGCGCTCGCTCGGCGCGCAGCATCACCAGGACATCCCCTTCGAGCAGGTGGTGGAGCTCGTTCACCCGGCGCGGAGCATGGCGCACGCGCCGCTCTTCCAGGCGATGTTCACCTGGCAGAACGCTCCCGGCGGCGGCACCGGGCTCGCCGGCCTCGCACAGGCGCCGATGGGGCCGGCCGGACCGCCGGACCGGCCGGCCGCGGGACCGACGGCGCCGGCACCGCCCGCGCAGGCGACGGCGAACGTCGACCTGTCGCTGACGCTCTGGGAGGGCGGCGGGAGGATCGCCGGGAGCGTGACGTACGCCTCCGCGCTCTTCGAGCGGGAAACGGTGGAGCGCTACGCAGGATACCTGGAGCGTGTGCTGGAGGGGATGGTGGCGGACGAGAGCCGTCCGGTGGAGCGGCTGGCGTTGATGCCGGCGGACGAGCGCGCCCGGGTGGTGGAGGAGTGGAACCGCACGGCGGCGGACTTCCCGCGCGAGACGTGCCTCCACGAGTTGATTGAGGCCCAGGTGCTGCGCACGCCCGGCGCGGCCGCCGTGGTCTTCGAAGGGGAGGAGCTCACCTACGCGGAGCTGAACGCGCGGGCGAACCGGCTGGCGCACCACCTCCAGTCACGGGGCGTGGGACCGGATGCGCGCGTGGCGCTGTGCCTGGAGCGCGGCGTCGACGCGGTGGCCGGCTTGCTGGCGGTGCTGAAGGCTGGCGGCGCGTACGTTCCGCTGGACCCGTCGTACCCCGTGGAGCGGCTGCGCGAGATGCTGGCGGACAGCCGCCCGCGGGTGCTGCTGACGCAGGCGTCGCTGCTGGAGCGCGTCGCCTCGCTCGGCGTGCCCGCGCTCGCGCTCGACGCGGACGCCGGCGCCTGGGCGGAGTGCGCGGAGGAGAATCCCGCGCGCCCCGGGCCCACCCCGGAGAACCTGGCCTACGTCATCTACACGTCGGGCTCCACCGGCCGCCCCAAGGGCGTGATGGTGCGGCATGGTTCGGTGGTGAACCTGTTCTCCGCGCTCCAGGCGCGGATCTACGCGGCCTACTCCGCCCCGCTGCGCGTGGCCGTGAACGCGCCGTTGGTCTTCGACGGGTCGGTCAAGCAGATCGTGCAGCTGCTGGCGGGACACGCGCTCTGCCCGGTTCCCGACGCGGTGCGCCGCGACCCCGCGGCGCTGGTGGCGTGGCTGAACCGCGAGCGGGTGGATGCGGTGGACATGACGCCCTCGCTGCTGCGGCTGGCGCTGGCGGAGGGGCTGGGGCAGGGCGCGTTCCCGCGCTTCGTGCTGGTGGGCGGCGAGGCGGTGAACGAGGAGCTGCGCGAGCGGATGTCGCGCGTATCCACGCGCTTCTACAACGTCTACGGCCCAACGGAGTGCACCGTGGACGTCACGGCGCGCGAGATCGTGGCGCCGGGCCCGGCGGCGGCGATCGGCGGCCCGCTGCCGAACGTGGCGACGTACGTGCTGGACCCGGCGCTTCTCCCCGTGCCCGTCGGCGTGGCGGGGGAGCTGTACGTGGGCGGCGCCGGGGTGGCGCGCGGCTACCTGGACCGCCCCGCGATGACGGCGGAGCGCTTCGTCCCCGACCCGTTCGGCGGCGGGCCGGGCGCGCGGCTGTACCGCACCGGCGACCGGGTGCGGTGGATGGCGGACGGCACGCTGGAGTACCTGGGCCGCCTGGACGTGCAGGTGAAGGTGCGCGGCTTCCGTATCGAGCTGGGTGAGATCGAGGCGCGGCTGGCCGTGTGTCCCGGCGTGCGTGACGCGGTGGTGCTGGCGCGCGAGGACGCGCCGGGGGACCCGCGGCTGGTGGCGTATTGCGTGGCCGGCGAGGGAGTGGACGTGGAATCGCTGCGGGCGCACCTGGCCGAGCGGCTGCCGTCGTACATGGTGCCGGCGGCCTTCGTTCGGCTGGATGCGTTCCCGGTCACCGCCAGCGGGAAGGTGGACCGCAGGAAGCTCCCGGCACCGGAGGGCGACGCGTTCGCGACGCGTGGCTACGAGGCGCCTGTGGGGGAGACGGAGGAGGCGCTGGCCGGGATCTGGGCCGAGGTGCTGGGCCTGGAGCGGGTGGGCCGCCACGACCACTTCTTCGAGCTGGGCGGCCACTCGCTCCTGGCCGTCCGCGTGATCTCGCGTGTGCGGCAGGTGCTGGGCGCGGAGGTGGGGATCGCCGACCTGTTCGAAAAGCCGGTGCTTTCCACGCTCGCCCAGCACGTCGTCCACGCGCTGCTCGCCCAGTTCGACCCGGAGGAGCTCGCGCGCCTGGGCGTGCTGCTCGACGACGATGCCACCCATGGGTGATCTCGACACGACTCCCACGGGGGTGACGCAGCGCGCCGGCCAGCCACAGCTGGCCGGTCACGCCGCGGCCGGTGCGGCGGCGGAACTCCGCGGGGGAAAGCCGGCGGTGCGCGGCCCGGCTGTCGGGGGGATCCGCGGGGCGGATGCCCTCACGGGCACGGGTCCGGGAGTGGGGTGAGAGAGAAGCGCGCGCGGACGCAGGAACCGAAAGAGCTACGCCGTGGTTCGCGATCCTGCGTCCTCGGGGAAGGGACCCGCGCCGGCCGTGGTCACACGCGCGCGGCGACGATCGACACGCGGGGCGGCGCCGCGAACCCGTCGGTACGGTTCGCATAGTACCGCTCCTCGGCCTCCTCGCGCGAGAGGAAGCTGACGTCCGAAAAGCCGAGTGATCGCAGCATCGCGCCCAGTTCATCGGGGGTGAAGTAGCTGACCCACGGCTCGCCGGCCGTCGCGGAATCCGCGGCCATCCTCGACTGCGCCGAGTCGGTGTGTGCGTACGTGAGCACGATCCCGCTCCCCTTCGGAAACGACAGCACGGTGCGCAGCGTCGCCTCGATCGCGTCGCGGGTGAGGTACATCGTGACGCCGAGCCAGGAGAAGAACGTGGGCTTCGCCGTTTGCACGCCGCAGCGCGCGAGGCCCTGGGCGAGCGTCTCGCGCTCGAAGTCGATGTCGGCGTAGCGCACGTTCGGCGGGATCTCGATTCCCGCGGCGGCAAGCGCTCCGCGCTTTGCCCCCTGGGTGCCCGGGTGATCGACCTCGATGACCGTGAGGCCGTGCGCCCATTCCGGCTGGCGGTACGCGAAGGTGTCGAGCCCGGCGCCCAGAAGCACGTACTGCTCGACGCCGTCCGCAACGGCGTCCATGAGCGTATCCTCGGCGAACCGGCTCCGCAGGAGCACGTGCGAGCGCAGGCCGAGCGCCGGTGGCGTCTGAAGCTCGTCGACGCGCGCGCGGATCTGCGCCACCATTTCAGGGCCCAGCAGCCGCGCGGCCACCGTGTCGTTCAACACGGGGGGCTCGCTCTCGATGATGAGGTGTGCCGCCCGCATTACGGCGACGCCGGCCGCGGTGCCGCTCGCCGCGCGCGGCGGGCCGATCAATTCCGTCTTCAGCCGCAGCAGCCGCGACGCACGTTCACCGGCGAGGCGGGCAACTGCTGCCCGCCAGCCCTCGGGGGGAGGGCGGAAGCCAGGGGTGTCGGGATCCAGGCGTGTGCCTGCGACGGCATCCTCCGAGATGCCGAGCTCACCCGCCAGATCCCCGGCCGTGATCCCCTCCAGCACGCGGTCGGTGGCCTCCTTGTACTCCACAGTGCACTCCTGTCCGTCGGGTGAATGGATGGATTGACTACCTGGGTGGTGCAGGGGCGAGAACGAGGTTGGCCGCTCTCCGCCGCGCCCGGGAGCGCCAGGGCGCCTGGCCGGGCATGTGGACCGGCATCGTGGTGGCGGGGTCGCCCGGGGCTCTGGAATCGGCGGCGCCGCGGCTGTGCAGGAGGAGTACGGGCTGCATGGAGCGCGGAACCGTGGAAGCTCGAGGGAGCGGGCGTGGACGGGGCCCGGCTCCGGTCCCGGGGCGCCGGCGGCCGTCTCGTTCTCGATCGGGAAGGCGTCGTCGCCACCCGCGACTGTGCGCCCCCCGGCGTGTAACGTGCGACGCGGCCACGTGAACGTCGCCGGTTCGTCTGCAGAACCTAATCGTTATTCGGCGGAAACCGCAACCCGCACACGAGGGACCGTTCGGGAGACCTGGACCTCTCTTTTCGGGAAGCAGCCCCGCAACGGTCTTCGTTGCGGGACCCTTCGCTTGTCCGAAAACCGTACCCGAGACTGTACCCGATTACGCCCCCCGCTGGAGATCCGCCGGCGAGTGCTGCCGCACCGCCGTGAGCGAGTCGTGCCACATCCGAAGGTGGCTGTGGCCCCTCTCCTCGTCCAAATTCGCGTCCATGGTCGCGTAGCGGGTGCGGAACCGGCGTGTACGAACCTGGCCTCTCCTTGGCAGCGGCCCTCCCCGGCGACGCCGCTCGCCGCGGTGGCGTAGCGGAGTGCATGCGTGCTAACGTCCGCGGTGCGCGATCGCGCCGGAGGATCTTCGACCCCTGCTCGCCCGAAGCGAGGCCGTACCGAGATGATGCAGCACACCCTGCTCGCCGTGCTCCTGGGCTTTTCCGCCGTGGCGGTCGCCGCCGTAGCCTCGCCGGCCGCGGCCCAGCGGCGGCACGATCCCGCGACGCTCGCCCGGGTGGATGCGCTGCTGGCGCGGATGACGGTGGAGGAGAAGGTCGGGCAGATGACCCAGCTCACCATCGGTGCGGTGGCGGCGGAGGGAACGCCGCAGCGCGACAGCGTGCGCATCGACCCCGCGAAGCTGCGCGAGGCAATCGTGAACCGGCACGTGGGCTCGCTGCTGAACGTGGTGGGCGGCGCGCTGACGCTGGACGGATGGCACGCGCTGATCGGCCAGGTGCAGGACGTGGCCACACGCGAGACGCGGCTGGGGATTCCCGTGCTGTACGGCATCGACTTCGTGCACGGCGCCAACTACACGCGCGGCGGCACCCTCTTTCCCCACAACCTGGGGCTGGCCGCCACCTTCGACGTAGACCTGGTGCGCACCGCGGGCGAGGTGACGGGCGACGAGGCGCTCGCCAGCGGCCTGCCCTGGAACTTCGCGCCGGTGCTGGACGTGGGCCGCCAGCCGCTCTTTCCCCGCTTCTACGAGACCTTCGGCGAAGACCCGCTGGTCGCGGCCACGCTGGGAGGTGCCGCCGTGCGGGGGATGCAGCGCTCCGGCCGGGTGGCGGCCACGCTGAAGCACTACCTGGCCTACAGTATCCCGCGCAGCGGCCGCGACCGCACGCCTGCCGACGTCACCCCCCGCGAGGTGCGCGAGATCTTTCTGCCGCCCTTTGCCCAGGCGGTGCGCGACGGGGCGCGGTCGGTGATGGTGAACTCGGGCGAGATCGACGGCGAGCCGGTGCACGCCAGCCGCTACTGGCTGACCGACGTGCTGCGCGGCGAGCTGGGGTTCGACGGGGTGATCGTCACCGACTGGGAAGACATCTACTTCCTCCACACCCGCCACCGCGTGGCCCCCACCATCAAGGACGCGGTGAGGATGGCGGTGGATGCCGGGATCGACGTCAGCATGAGCCCCAGCGACTACCGGTTCACCGACGCGCTGATCGAGCTGGTGCGTGAAGGGACGATCCCCGAGAGCCGCCTGGACGAGTCGGTGCGCCGCATCCTGCTGCTGAAGGCCGAGCTGGGGCTGCTGGATGCGCCCCATCCCGATCCCGCCCACCGCCGCCTGTTCGCCACCGAGGCGTCAGTGGGCTCCGCACGTGAGGCGGCGCGGCGTTCCATCACGCTGCTGAAGAACGACGGCGGCATCCTCCCCCTGCGGCGGGACGCGCGCATCCTGGTCACCGGGCCCGCGGCGGCCTCGCTGACGGCGCTGAACGGCGGCTGGACGTACACCTGGCAGGGCACCGATGCATCGCACTTTCCCGAGGAGCCGCGCACGCTGCTCGAGGCCATGCTGCGGCGGGGAAGCGATGTACGCTACATGGCGGGTTCGGGCTTCACCCAGGCGGGCGACCTGGGCGCGGCGCTGGACGCGGCGCGGAACGCGGACGTCGTCGTGGTCGCCGTGGGCGAGGACGCCTACTCGGAGTGGGTGGGCAACATCGACGACCTCACCCTTCCCGAGCCGCAGCTGCGCCTGATCGAGGCGGTGCAGGCGACGGGCGCGCCGGTGGTGCTGGTGCTGGTACAAGGGCGCCCGCGGGTGATCAGCCGCGTCGCGGACCGCGCGCGGGGGATCGTGATGGCGTACTGGCCGGGGATGTACGGCGGCGACGCCATCGCCGACGTGCTGTTCGGCGTGGTGAACCCGTCGGGAAAGCTGCCCTTCACCTATCCGCGCCATCCCAACGCGCTGGCCACGTACGACCATCGCTACACGGAAACGACGAACAACGACTTCGGCCGCGGCCCCGGCGGCTTCAACCCGCAGTGGGAGTTCGGCCACGGGCTCAGCTATACGACGTACGCCTACCGCGACCTGCGGCTGGGCTCCCCCTCCATCGGCACGGCGGACTCGCTGTCCGTGAGCGTGACGGTGGCGAACACGGGCCTGCGCGCGGGGCGGGAAACGGTGCTCCTCTTCACCCGCCAGCACTACGCCTCGGTGACACCCTCCATGCGCCGCCTGCGCGCGTTCCGCACGGTGGAGCTGCAGCCCGGCGAGTCGCGCGAGCTGACGTTCACGCTCGCGGCGGACGACCTGCGCTTCGTGGCGCGCGACGGGCGGCGGGTGCTGGAGCCGGGGGCGTTCGACGTGATGGTGGGCGGGCTCACCGGCACCTTTCACGTCGCCGCCGGAGGAACGCGCTGATGGACGCGTCGCGTTACGAGAACATGACGTATCGCCGCGCCGGGCGGAGCGGGCTGCGGCTTCCCGCGGTCTCTCTCGGCCTGTGGCACAACTTCGGGAGCGTCGACCCGTTCGAGACCGCCCGCGACATCGTGCTGCGCGCCTTCGACCTGGGCGTCACCCACTTCGACCTGGCCAACAACTACGGGCCGGTCCCGGGCTCGGCGGAAGAGACGTTCGGGCGCATCCTGCGGCGCGACCTGGCCGGCCACCGCGACGAGCTCATCGTCAGCACGAAGGCGGGATACCGGATGTGGCCCGGCCCGTACGGCGACGAAGGCTCGCGGAAGTACCTGCTCGCCAGCCTGGACCAGAGCCTGGCCCGGCTGGGGATGGACTACGTGGACGTGTTCTACCACCACCGGCCGGACCCCCAGACGCCGCTGGAAGAAACGATGGGTGCGCTGGAGCAGGCGGTGCGCTCGGGGAAGGCACTGTATGCCGGCGTCAGTAACTACCCGCCCGAGCTCACCCGCCAGGCCGCGCGCATCCTGCGCGAGATGCGCGTGCCCTTCGTCCTCCACCAGCCCAAGTACAGCATGCTGGAGCGCACGCCCGAGCAGGGGCTGTTCCGGGTTCTGGAGGAAGAAGGGGTGGGCTGCATCGTCTTCTCCCCGCTCGCGCAGGGGCTGCTGACGGACCGCTACCTCAGGGAGATCCCGGCCGATTCCCGCGCCGCCAAGCCCCACGGCTTTCTTCGCGAAGAGCAGGTGACGGAGGCGCGCCGGGCCCAGCTTCGCGCGCTGGACGCGATCGCCCGAGCGCGCGGGCAGAGCCTGGCGCAGCTGGCGATCGCCTGGGTGCTGCGCCACCCCGTGGTCACCTCGGCGCTCATCGGCGCCAGCCGCGTGCAGCAGCTCGAGGACAACGTGGCCGCCCTCGGCCGCCTCGCGCTTGGGGATGACGAGCTGCGCGAGATCGACCGCGTGCTGGAGCCGGGAACGCCGTAAAGGGACGGGTCCGATCGGTTGCGGCCGAACCGTTTCGATGCGGCGGCGCACCAGCGTGGTGCACCCTCCCCGGTGTGCGCCTCGGTGCCGTTCGAGGCTAAGTGTTTGCGGGACAACGCCGTGGGAGCGGCGGCAATTTCGGTCCATCGCTTGCCTTTGCGGTGGGGCATCACCATCCCGGCGCCATGCCCCCATATGGCGCCACGTCCCGTCGCTCCCCTGGAGATGCCCCATGAATCGCAAGTTGCTCGTGCTCGCCCCCCTGGCCCTGGCCGCCTGCGTCGACACGCAGGCACCGATGATGCCCGGCGCCGAGTCGGCGGCCCCGTCGCTGTCGGCCGCGCCCGCGCAGGAGTTCGTTCCGGGTGAAGTGATCGTCAAGTTCCGCGCGGGTGCCTCGTCCGAGGCGCGCGGCGCGGCGCTGCAGCGGATGAACGCCACGGTCCGCGAGCGGATCGTCACCAACGCCATGCGCCGCAACGGCGACGCCGAAGGGCTGACGGTGGTGCACTCCGGGCTGGGGACCACGGCGGCGATCGACCGACTGCGCGGCAACCCGAACGTGGAGTACGCGGAGCCGAACTGGATCTACCGCCACAACGCCACCTCCAACGACACGTACTTCACCAACGGCTCGCTGTGGGGCATGTACGGCGACGCCTCGTCGCCGGCCAACCAGTACGGCAGCCAGGCCGCCGAGGCGTGGGCCGCTAACCACACCGGCTCCAGGACGGTGTACGTCGGCATCATCGACGAGGGCATCCAGTTCAGCCACCCGGACCTGGACGCCAACATCTGGCTCAACCCGTTCGACCCGGCTGACGGCGTGGACAACGACGGCAACGGCTACGTCGACGACCAGCGCGGCTGGGACTTCGCCAACGGCGACAACGGCATCTACGACGGCGGCACCCGCGGCTCGCTCGACAAGCACGGCACGCACGTGGCCGGCACCATCGGCGGCGAGGGCGGTAACGGCGTCGGCGTGGCGGGCGTGAACTGGAACGTCACCATGATCTCCGGCAAGTTCCTGGGCCGCAGCGGCGGCACCACCACCAACGCCATCAAGGCCGTCGACTACTTCACCGACCTCAAGAAGCGCCACGGCCTGAACATCGTCGCCACCAACAACTCGTGGGGCGGCGGCGGCTTCAGCCAGGCGCTGCTCGACGCCATCAACCGCGGCGGCAGCGCCGGCATCCTGTTCATCGCGGCGGCTGGCAACGGCGGCAGCGACGGCGTGGGCGACAACAACGACGCGGTCGCGAGCTACCCGTCCAACTACCTGTGCACGGCCAATGGCTCGTACGACTGCGTGATCGCGGTGGCCTCCACCACCAGCAGCGGCGGCCGGTCGAGCTTCTCCAACTACGGCGCCACCACGGTCGACATCGGCGCGCCGGGCTCGGGCATCTACTCGACGCTGCCGGCCAACACCTACGGCTCGTACAGCGGCACCTCGATGGCCACCCCGCACGTGAGCGGCGCCGCGGCGCTGTACGCGTCCACGCACAGCGGTGCCACCGCCGCGCAGATTCGCAGCGCCATCCTGAGCAGCGCGGTCCCCACCGCGTCGCTCAGCGGCATCACGGTGACGGGCGGCCGCCTGAACGTCAGCGGCTTCTGATCCGCAACGGCATGGACGCGGAAGGGCGCTGACCGGCGCCGCCGCACCTGCAGAAAGGCCCCGGCTGCCATCGGCAGCCGGGGCTTTTTCGTCCATCCCTCCCATGAAAAGGAATCCGCGAAGCGCCCAATCTTCGTATAGGGTTCAAGGTCCGCGCGGACGCGCCGTATCGGCCCCGAACCAAACACGAGGAGAACCGGATGATTCGCTCCACGCCGCTTTCGAGCCGGCTGCTTTCCGTCCTGGCACTCGCCGCGGCCGTTTCCGCGTGCGACAACCCCGCGGACTCATCGAACTTCGAGCCCCAGGGCCGCAGGATCTTCGCGGTAGACGGCGTCGGCAACCTGGTCACCTTCGGCAGCCAGAACCCCGACGAGGCGCGCCGTGTGGCCATCTCGGGGCTGCAGGCGGGCGAAACGCTGGCCGGGATCGACTTCCGCCCCGTGGATGGGCGCCTGTACGCCGTGGGAAGCTCCAGCCGCCTCTACACGGTCGACACGCTCACCGCCGCCGCGACGGCCGTGGGAACCACGCCGTTCACGCCCGCGCTAGCCGGCAGCGCCTTCGGGTTCGACTTCAACCCCACGGTGGATCGCATTCGCGTGCACGGGAACACGAACCAGAACCTGCGGCTTCACCCCGTGACGGGTGCCCTCGCCTTCGTGGATACGGCGCTGACCTACGTGGCGGGCGATCCCGGAGCGGGAACCACGCCGCGCGTGTCGGGGACCGCGTACACCAACAGCGTGAGCGGCGCGACGGCCACGGTGCTGTTCGGCATCGACAGCAACCGCGACGTGCTGGTGCTGGTGGGTGCGCCCAACGGCGGGCGGATGACGACGGTCGGGAGCCTGGGCGTCAACACCACCGACGACGTGGGCTTCGACATCGCCGGGCCGGACGCCTCGCGTGAAGCGTACGTGACCGTGACGGTGGGAAGCCGCTCCGAGCTGCACACGATCAACCTGTCGACCGGCGCCACCACGCGCATCGGAACGATCGGCACCTCGTCACCTGTGCGCGGCATCGCCGTCGCCCCGTAGCGGCCTGTCGCTCCACCAGAAACGACGATCGCCGCGGGAGAGACTTTCTCTTCCGCGGCGATTCGCTTGTGCGGGGTGCTCGCTCAATGTGAGGCCACGGCTGGAGCGGGCATTGCGGAAGGAGGGAATCGCATGAACGGCCTCACGTCCAAGGCAGGGTGGCGGCGGGCGACGTGACAACGGGATCGGCACCGAATTCCACACCAGAGGCGCAGTGGATCAGCGGACATCCAGCGGGGACGACCTCGGGCACCCGGAGAGCCGGGATCCTGCCGGGCTGAAGGCCGCTTTGGCCGAAGCATGGGACAACGAGCGTCCGCACGTCGAACGGCTCACCGTTACGGCTGCGATTCTAGCAGCAGCTCTGCAGAGCGAAGGGATGCGCGCCACGTTGGTGGGTGGCGGAGCCGTGGAGTTTTATGTCCCCGGTGCTTACACGACTCATGACATCGATTTTGTGGTCGAAGGCAGGAGCCGGGCGGCGATCGATGCCGTATTCACCTCACTAGGCCTTCGCCGCCAGGGACGGCACTGGGTACGGGAAAGCCTGTACGTCGAAGTTCCCGATGATTATTTGAGTGATCCCGCAGACCTATTCGATGTGGGTCCACTCACGTTGCGTGTAATCCGCAAGGAGTACATCCTCGGCGAGCGGATCGTGGGGTTCCGGTGGTGGAGGTACTACGGTCATGCAGAGCAGGCCTTGAGCATGATGGCCGCATTCGGTGCCGACCTGGACGACGCAGCCTTGCGTGCGTACCTCAAGACGGAGCAGGCTGAACACGCGTACGATCTACTTCGTCGCTTCATGGATTCAGGAATTCCCGTGTCGGCGCAGAACCTTGATGTGCTTTGGTACGAGCACTATCGTTAGCGCAAGGAGGAGGTCATGGACATCAACAGCTTCGATCTGTCCGCACTGCGTGCGATGTGGGCGTCGCGGAGAGAAGCCGCTGCGGCTCTTCGCGCACGCACCGATCCCAGCGGGATGACAAGGCCTGCGCGCGACCCCGATGAGCGCGAGTTCCTGCGGGAGCAGGGCGCCGAAGGGCCTTTCGTGGAGGTGGACGAGCCGGGCTGGCGGGAGTGGCGCAGTCGGAGATCTCGTCCGCACCCGTAGCGAGGTTCGCATCGGCCACGTGCGCCGGCCAGCCACCGGAAACGACGATCGCCGCGGGAGAGACTTCTCTTCCGCGGCGATTCGCTTGTGCGCGGGGCGCGCCGTGGCGGCGCGCCCGGGGGCCGGTCAGGACCTCAGGCCACCTCCGCCGGGGCCATCACGCCCAGCACCCGCTCCATCGCCATCGTGTGGCTGCAGGTGGCGTGGTGCCGGAAGTAGCCGCAGTCGCAGCGCCAGTGCCCCTCGTCGAATCCCACCTTGTGATTGCCGTTCTTGCCGTCGAAATCCACCTCGAGACGCGCGAAGTGGATGCGCTCGGGTTCCGTGGCGTACTCCCGTGCCTTGTGGATCTTGTTGATCATCCCGGAATCGAGCATTTCAGCCTCCCCGTAAACGGGTGAAAACAAAAACGCCCGTGCAGCAGGGCTGCAGGGCGTTCCGATGGGCGGAGCGTCGCGCGACGGTGTGGAAAATGAGCTTGCAAATCTTCAAGTCCCACCTCCTCTCTTCCGGCTTCCACCAGGGCGGCGCTCCCGTTTCCGGAGGCGCCCCGATGAGGGCTCCCAGCCCTCGCTCGCGCCCGGCTCCACTGCGAACCTATACCACCTTCACGACGCGCGCAACACCCCTGATCGCCCCGCTGGTACACGCGATTCCACGGCGGATTTGGTGGCTGCCTATGTCATTGCGAGCACGAGATTTGCCCTGTGTTGTCCCCGAATGGACGACGCATCAACCCAGCAATCGGAGTCAAGCATGTCGAACCTGAAGACGGGGTACCAGGGGCCGGGCAACGTGACCACGGGCAACACGCCCGAGGGCGTGCAGGGCGAGCACAACAACGGCGACGAGTTCGGCGCGCGCCGGCCGGCCACGTCGGGCACCAACCACGACGCCGACACGAGCGGCGAGTCCATGAACCAGGGCCACGGCCACCCTCGCGACCAGCACTCGCAGGACTGACCGTAGAGGCGCGGAGGCGGGCCTTCGTGCCCGCTTCCGCGCGCGGAAGGTTTGACGGATTGCGCCCCGGTTCGCCCAGCGCGCCGGGGCTGCGGGTGCAGTCCGCGCAGGCGGACTTCGTGACGTTCCAGCTGCGGGTTCAACCGCCCGGGCAGGGGGCCGCGGCCTCGGGTCGGGTGACCGCTGCCGCGCCCGGGCTTGTACGTTTCCGCCGCTAGATCCTTCGGCCCGCCGGGTTCGGTTTACGGGCGAGTGCGGTGTGGCTTGGCCTCAGGATGACAAGTCTTTGCGCGCCAAAGACTTGGATGCGCAACCAGGCCTGAGGTGTATCCCCTCTCCCGCTTGCGGGAGAGGGTGGCACGCGTGTCAGCGCGTGCCGGGTGAGGGCCCCACGGCAGCCGAGGCCACCCACAGGCCTCACCCCACCCGAAACAGCCGCGCCCGTTCGTGGTAGCGCGTTTCCAGCGCGTCGCGGAGGTCCGGGTGATTGGCCAGCTCGGGGTCCCGGTCCACGATGGCGCGGGCTTCGGCGCGGGCGGCCGTCAGCAGCTGGAGGTCTTCTTCCAGGTTCGCGAACCGGAACGCCGGCACTCCCGACTGCCGCGCGCCGAACAGGTCGCCCGCGCCGCGCAGGCGCAGGTCGGCCTCGGCGATGGCGAAGCCGTCCTCCGTCGACGCGAAGATCCGCAGGCGCTGGGCGGCGTCGCCCCCGGTGTACAGCAGGATGCAGAAGCTTTCCTCCGATCCGCGCCCCACGCGCCCCCGCAGCTGGTGAAGCTGCGACAGGCCGAACCGCTCCGCGTGCTCGATCACCATGACCGTGGCGTTCGGCACGTCGATGCCCACTTCGATCACCGTCGTCGACACCAGCACGTCAACCTCGCCCGCGGCCACGGCGCGCATCGTCCGGTCCTTTTCCTCGCCCGGCATCTGGCCGTGGATCAGGGCCAGGCGCAGGTCGGGAAACACCTCCTTCAGCTGCTCGAACTGCACGGTGGCGGCCTTCAGATCCACCTTCTCCGACTCTTCCACCAGCGGGTAGACGATGTACGCCTGCCGCCCCTGCTCAACCTGCTCGCGGACGAACTTGAGCACCCGGGGCCGCGCGGACTCAGCACGCAGCGCCGTCTTGATCGGCTGGCGGCCGGGCGGGCGCTCGTCGAGCACGGAGATGTCAAGGTCGCCGTACAGCGTCAGCGCCAGCGAGCGGGGGATGGGCGTGGCCGACATCACCAGCGTGTCGGCGTTTTCGCCCATCTCCTGGATGGCGAGCCGCTGCTTGACGCCGAACCGGTGCTGCTCATCCACCACCACCAGCCCCAGCTTGTGGAACTCCACCCCCTCCTGGATGAGCGCGTGCGTGCCCACCACGATGTCGGCGTCGCCCGAGGCGATGCGGTAGCTGACCTCGCGCCACGCCTTGGCCCCCAGCCGGCCGGTCATCAGCGTGACGCCGACGGGCAGCCCTTCCAGCAGCTTCTGCAGGGTGCGCGCGTGCTGCTCGGCCAGGATCTCGGTGGGCACCATCATCGCGGCCTGGTAGCCGTTTTCCGCCGCCCGCAGCATGGCGAAGAGCGCGACGACCGTCTTTCCCGATCCCACGTCGCCCTGCAGCAGCCGGTTCATCCGCCGGGGGCGCCCCATGTCTTCGCCGATCTCCTTCAGCACGCGCTTCTGGGCGGCGGTGAGGGTGAAGGGGAGCGACTTGTGGAACGGCTTGACCAGCGTGTCGCGGCGGGGAAAGGCGATGCCGGGGCGCTCGGCGGCGGCGCGATGGTGCGCCTGCGCGTACAGGAGCTGAAGGAAGAAGAGTTCCTCGTATGCCAACCGGCGGCGCCCCTGCTCCACGTCCTTGAGCGACGTCGGGCGGTGCATCCAGTCCAGCGCCTGCGCCAGCGGCACCAGCCCGGCGCGCTCGCGGATCTCCCGGGGCAGGAGGTCTTCGTCCTTGGCCTTGCGCAGCAGGTCGTCCAGGTTTTCCGCGATCAGCGTGCGGACTTGGCGGTGCGTCAGCCCCTCGGTGGCGGGGTAGACGGGGAAGATGGTGCCGCTTTCCTCGGACGCGTCCTCGCCCTCGCGGGCCAGGGTGGTGAACTCCTTGGGCTGGAACTGGCGGCCGTGATAGAAGCGGCAGGTGCCGCTGAGCAGCAGCAGGTCGTTGCGCGCGATGGTGCGGTCCAGGAACGGCTGTCCCGGCCACGAGCACTCGATCAGCCCCGTGCCGTCGCGCACCACCGCCTGGAAGATGCGCAGCCCGCGCCGCGTGGGAAGCACGCCCTTGCTCACCACCCGGCCCACGATGGTGGCATCCATCCCCGTTTCCAGGTCCTTGATAGGGGTGACGGTGGACGCGTCCTCGTACCGGTGGGGAACGTGGTACAGCACGTCCCGCGCGGTGAGCAGCCCCAGCTTGGCCAGGAGCTCCGCCCGCTTGGGACCCACGTTCTTCAGGAACTGCGCGGGCTTGTCGAGGTCGGTGTACTTGGGCATGTCCGCTTGGGATGGCGCGGGCGCGGCGCGCCGGTGTCGTTCGGAATCTATTCGGCGGGGCCGTAGCGGGGAAGTGCGAAAGTGCGTGAGTGCGTTAGTGCGGAAAGATGGAGCGCGTGCTCTCGTCCTGTCGTGGCGAAGTCGTTATCTTTCCCCTGTCCAACGCACGCAACGGAAGCAGGATACGGGGATCGTGACCCACGGAGCCGGGGTTGATGTTCAGGGCGGGCTGGCGGCCATCGCCGCCACGGTCAAGGGCGGCGGGCGCATAAGCGCCGACGACGCGCGGCTGCTGTGGGAGCACGCGTCCGACGACGAGCTGAAGCGGCTGGCCGGCATCGTCCGCGCGCGCTACCACCAGCCCGATGCCGCCACGTACATGGTGATGCGCATCATCAACTACACCAACGTGTGCGTGGCCCAGTGCGACTACTGCGCGTTCTACGTGCTGCCCAACCAGCAGGGCGGCTACGTGATGACGCGCGAGGACGTGTTCGCCAAGATCGACGAGCTGCGGGAGTTCGGCGGCGACCTGGTTTCGTTCAACGGCGGATTCAACCCCAAGCTGCCCCTGCACTACTACTGCGACCTGTTCGCCGCCGTGCGCGAGCGGTACGGCGACAGCATGGAGTTCTACGCGCTGACCGTCGCCGAGTTCATGTACCTGGCCGACCGCGCCAAGCTGTCGTACGCCGACACGGCGGCGCGGCTGCGCGACTCGGGGGTGCACTGGATCACCGGGGGCGGGTCGGAGATTTTGACGGAGGATTTCCGGAAGCGCCACGCCAAGTTCAAGTACACCGTCCGCGAGTACTTCCAGGCGCAGCAGGCCATCGTCGAGGCCGGCATGCGGACCACGGGAACGATGGTCATCGGCTTCGACGAGACGATGGACGAGCGGCTGGAGCACCTGCAGCGCACCCGCGACTTCCAGGACCAGTGCCTGCAGGCGGGGCACGACGGCCTCTTTTCGTTCCTCAGCTGGTCGTACAAGCCGTACGGCACGGCGTTCGGCGGCACCGAGGTGGGCGCGGGCGAGTACTGGAGGCACATCGCGCTGTCGCGCATTTTCCTGGACAACGTGAAGCACGTGCGCACGTCGGTCCTCACCCGCAACGAGGACGCCTTCCGCGCGCTGGAGTACGGCGCCAACGACTTCGACCTTCCCATCGAGGACGAGGTGACGCAGAAGGCCGGGGCGCGCATCGACCTGGACCTGGACCGGCTGCTCGCCATCCCTCGGCAGATGGGATATCGCGTGGAGTACCGCCACGCGGAACGCCCGCCGATGGCTGCCGTCGCGTGAGCCTGCTGGACGACGTACTGGACCTTTTCGGCTGGGCACCGTCCCCCGGTGCCCAGCCGAAATCGTCTCCCAAGCCTGCGAAACCCAAGCCCGCACCGCGTCCGCCGAACCAGAACGCGGCGGTCCAGCAGGTGTTCCCGGAGCCCGAGAGTGCCTCGCCTCCGACGGACAACCCGGCGCCGACCAGGCCTGCCCCGGCCCGGCCGAAGCCGATCGGCCGGACGGAGCGGGAGATCCTGTCCATCGTGTCGCCTGTCGCCCCGCAGATCCGGCGCGTGGTGTTCACGAAGAACCGGCGGGTGATGGCGTCGGTGGCGGAGCGGGGAACGGCGCTGCGGCTGAACACGGCGTTCGCCGTGGCGCCCGAGGACGTGCTGGTGGCGGTGGCGCGGCTGTTCTCGGCGCGCGACGCACGAACGCGCAACCGGGCGCGCGACGCGGTCCGCCGCTTCATCACGCTGATCCCGGCGGAGTCGGTGCCGCCGCGCCGGACGCGCACGCGGCAGGTGCTGGCGTCGGACCGGCCGCAGATCGAACGGCTGCTGGCGGAGTTCCGCCGCGTCAACGCCGCGCACTTCGGGGGCACCCTGCCCGAGGTGCCGCTGTACCTGAGCGGGCAGATGCGGCGCCGCAACGGGCATTTCAGCTCGACGCCCCTGGAGATCGTCATCTCCCGCGTCCTGTGCACGCACGCGCTCCCCGCCGAGTCCGAGGCGACGCTTCGCCACGAGATGATTCACCTGTGGCAGCACGCGCAGGGCAAGAAGCCGGACCATGGCCCCGAGTTCCGCGCCTGGGCACGCAAGCTCGACGTGCACCCGCGCGCGACGCGGCCGGTGAAGTGGGAGCGCAAACCGCCGAAGTAAAGAACGGAGGCGGATGGGCCGGCTGTGGCGCATGCCGCCGGCGCCCCCCATCCCCAGCCC
>NZ_DASVSF010000055.1 GCF_036388275.1 Longimicrobium sp. | reverse complement strand
CGCGCGCGATTGGATTCGCGCGCGGCGCTTCTCCATCGGCACCCGCTCCGTCCATCGGTGTACCCGAACGTCCAACATCGGATTCAAGATACGGAATGACGGACGACGAGATCGGGGAGCGCCTCCGCGACCGCGGGCTGGAAGAGGACTACATCCGCGAGCTGCTGGCCAGCCTGGGCTTCGACCCGGCGGAGGGGTTCACGGTGGACAGCATCGACGCGCTGGATACGGCCACCATGCCGCAGCGGCGGAAGGCGGCGCTGCGGACCCTGGCGCTGGCGGATGATGCGGAGGGAGCGGGTGCGTGAGTGCGTTAGTGCGGAAGTGCGTTAGGTGTGGATGGCCCTTCTCCAGTGCGCTGGGGGAGGGTCTTTCGTTTCGTCCCTGGATCGTTGCGGATGTCGTTTTGGGCGGGACCTTCGTTTGCGTCCCCCTTATCCAGATCCCCATCCGCACCGGCTGGACGCCGCGCGGTCCGGAGGGTCCGGCACTCGGAGTAAGTGGAGCCTGTAACCGGTTCACCAAGGGCAGCTACGAATACTTGCGCAGTGACAAAACCAGCCCAATGTATCCAGATGGTTGTCGCCTCACGGGTGTTTGCCGCCCGCCGGGTGCTGGTGTCATTCAGCCCACCCACAGTGGACAATGACAAGCTTCAGCCCACCCTGGATATCCCACCACAGTCGGCTTTCCTCGTATCGGCGTGTCAGGACGCGGGCCACAGGCTTCCTACTGGAGCAGATCCTGGGGCTCGCAACTCAGTTGCTGCACGAGAACAGGCATCTGGCCCCTACGGCTGCTTCATTAGCCAGGCTGTGACCGGCAAACCTTACCCTTACAGCTACTCCCAGTTTGCCCTGGAATTTCCCCCCCGCAGCACTCCGGGATGACGGTGTTACTCTCAGGTATCAGTACCGTTTGCAGGAACCGGGCAAGGAAGCAGTACTTGTGGCCAACTGTACGATCCCACGCACCCGTCTGGCAGTGCGGTTGCTCGAGCAGCGCCTGAAGGTGCCTCGGAATGCTCGCTACGAATATGTTCGCGCTGGCGGGCAGACGGTAGGTACGATGTCAGCGGACGAGCCGTGTAACTCCAAGGTCGGAGACCAGTACGATCCGGATAAGAACTGCTTCATGCTTGAGGGTGTCACCGCGATCGGAACACCTGCTACCGGTCCAGGTACTGGGGAACCCTCGAGCCCGTCGACGGGGCCAATTGTCTCCGTCGATCCCAACTCGCCCGACCGCGGCTCCGGAGGCACCAGTCCTTGTTATGGCCCGATGCTCGTCTGCCCGGCGCAGGTCACGAGGGGCAGCGTGGTCACATGTTCGCTCACCACTGCCGATGAGCTCTCGACGGTTGTGAGCGAATGGGTATATACCGACACGGCGGGGCAGGGGGGCGGTCATCGGGAGCCATCATCCGATCACACGTGGAGCGGGACCGCCGTCCATGGAGGCATCGTTTCCGTCATCGTAGATACGGGCACCGGCCCACAAGAATACTTCTCTGGTTTTGCTGTGACGAACCGCGGGTGGCGCTGGGACTCCAGCAAGTGGAGTTTCCAGCAGGGGGGCGCGCCCGCGTGCTACGGCCAATCCGCGACGACAGCGGGATTTATTATCGGTTGGAACACGGCGGCAAACCGCTGCGACCCCCTGCGCCTCGACCCAGATCCAAACGGATATTCGGTGGCGCAAGTGTCCGGGGGGCCGAATCATGGTATGTGGTATCTTACGGGGGCGAGTTACCGGATGGACCGAGGTTCAAACCTCAATCCGAATGTGCTTCCGGGTGGTCCGCGGTTCCACGTTGCCGATGCGACCCAAGCCCAGGAGTGCCGTAACGGCGGGCTGACCGGGACTTCCATTCATGCGAATTTTTACGAGTTCAACCCGTACTGCAAGGGCGTTGCCATGGACGCGATGATCACTGCTGCGTGGGCGCATGAAGGGTTTGGATCAAATGGTAGCAATGGGCACGAATCTGTCGGTCGATACGCCGCCGGACAGTTGGCGTATGATCCCTACGCTGCGATGGAACCAATAGTCGCAACCCAGGAATTGTGGGTGCGGGAGGGGGCGCGCCAGCAAGCGCTCGATCGCGGCCGCGACCTTTCCAACTATTCCGCGAATCACGTAAACGGTATCAGTGGCAATTGGTCCGGAACCCTGTGGGCCTACAACCCGAGTGACGGCAGTTTCTATGCGATTGCTCCCAATCCCTTCGGCATCTAGTAATCTCATGCGTATCCATCTGCCTCGTGGTGCGGCGACCTCCCTGATCGGTGCTTTGTTGCTTGCCGCAGTCACCACGAAACCGGTCCAGGCACAGTCCGTTGAAGTGGTCCGTACTCCCAATGGGTGGTCGATCACCCACCATCAGAGCGGAGGATCCCGCTCCATCGTAAACGTGCCGTCGGTACCGATTCTCCTTGCCCGGATGGAGCGGGTTGCTCCTGAAGACCCCCCACGGGCGATGATGATCATGTCCAGTGTTTTGGGAGAGTCGGAGCACTTACCCAGTGCGGTGATCGACTCTATCTTCGACGGGCTCCAGCACCTTGCCGCAACATCGAGGTCAGCGGAGGTACGATCAACCTCGGTTAGTCTGTTGACCATAGCCGGAGCCCAGGACGAAGCGACGGGCTCCCGCGTGGCGCGCCGGCTGGTGAGGCTTTACCACCAGACGTCGGACACGGACATCAGGCAAAGACTCATATCTTATAGCTTCCCCGTCCTGGCCGAAGCGAGCTCAGCGCTCGGTTTGATGCGTGTGGTCGCGACTCAGAACGGCTTGCGAGAGGATTTTCCGAATGCCGCCGAGTGGGCAATCAGCGGGCTGTTGCACATGGACGAGGGTGGGCGTGCCGTGCTGAGAGATCTCCATGAGCGAGGCTTGGTAACGGATTCTAAGGCGCGAGGGACCCTAGCTGCTCTCTCGCGCAACGGTTTCCGCCTACCACACCGCAGGCCGTGAACGCAACAGGTGTCATCGGCGGTCGGCGTGCCGAGCTGCGATGGGAGTAGCGTTCGTCGGCAGGCCCGAGCGCGATGACGACGAGCCGCCAGGGGAAGCTCCCCGGCGGCTTCGTGTTTCCGGCAACGCGCCTACCTGCCTGGCACCGGGAAGACGGTGAGGCTCTCGTTGCCGTCGCGGTCCACGGCGGCGACCGCGAAGAACCAGTTGTCGATGACGATGTTCTCCAGCGTGGCCTCGGCCACATTGCCCACCCAGCGCGAGTGCGTCCAGTTGGCGTCCGTCGGCAGGCGCCAGTACACGCGGTAGCCCGCCAGGTCCGGCGCGTCCACCGCCTTCCAGCGCAGCACCGTGTGCGGCGTCACGGCCCCGCGGATGGTCACCGAGTCCGGCGCGGCGGGCGCCCAGGCCAGCGACGCCATGGAGGCGGTGTTCAGCGCCGTGACCTTGGCGTTGTAGACGAAGTCCATCGCGTCGGGAACGTCGCCGTACTCGATGCCGTTCTCCACACGCAGGTCCTGGTGCTGGCGCGTGTAGTCCTCGTACAGCTCCGTCAGCCGCACGGCAGGAAAGCCGGCCAAAAAGAACGGCGTGTGGTCGCCGCCACGGCCGAAGCGGTCCAGGCGGTAGATGATCTGCGCGTCGAGGTTGGGCACGTAGCGGTCGGCGATGCGGTCCACGTAGCGCGCCAGCTGGCGGGTGGGGACATCGAGCTCGCCGCCGCTGTACAGGTACTGGCGCAGCACGGCGGCCGGCGCCTCGGGCGGAATGCCGGGCGACAGGATGCGCACGACGGTGTTGTCGGCCGCGCCGTTGATGCCCCGCGAGTTGCCGATGATGTCGTTGTTCAGCACGCCGGCGATGCGCCAGTTGTTCGCCTGCGCGTGGCGGGTGAGGATCTGGGCTCCGTTCAGTCCCTGCTCCTCGCCCGCCAGCGCGGCGTACACCAGGGTGCCGTCGAAGCGGTGCTTGCTCAGCACGCGCGCGGCCTCGATCACCGCCGCCGTTCCCGACGCGTCGTCGTTGGCGCCCGGCGCGTCAGAGGTGTCGTTCATCACGTCCGTCACCCGCGAGTCGTAGTGCCCCAGGATCAGCACGTGGCGGTCGGGGTCCGTCTGCCCGCGCTGGATGGCGACGACGTTCACCACGCGCGTGTCGCGGGGAATGCGCTGGTTCTGCCCGCCCGGAATCACCTCGCTGACGTACTGCACGTCCAGGCACCCGCCGCACTCGCGCGAGATGCGCTGGAACTCGGCGAAGATCCACCGGCGCGCCGCCCCAATGCCGCGCGTGGCCGAAACCGTGTCCGACGTCGTGTGCCGCGTGCCGAATGCGGCCAGCCGCCGCACGTCGGCCTCCAGGCGCGCGGGCGACACCTGGCGGACGATCTCGTGGATGCGCGGGTTCTCGGCGCCGGGGCCGCTCCCGCCGGTCGAGGCCTGCGCGTTCAGGGCAGATGCGGACGCGGCCAGCGCGAACGCCGCGAGGGGGACGGTTCGGATGCAACGGAGCACGGCAGCCTCCAGACAGCGGTCAGGCACGGGCGGACGAAGGTCGGCCCGGCGGCGGCGGAATCGGTGGATCGTTCGGGAAAATGCAGTATACACGCCACCGCCCCCACGGCAACCGCCGGTGCGTTGGCGCGCACCCGGCCCGCCGATTGCACCCCCGCCGTCCCTCGCTTGCCTGGGTGAAAACGCGCGGAGGGATACCGGATGCCGTACGGCGGGATGTACGACGTGATCGTGGTCGGCGGGGGGCCAGCGGGGCTGGCGGCGGGGCTGTGGCTGGCGCGCTATCGCCGCAAAGTGCGCGTCTTCGACGCCGAAGACCCGCGCAACGCCGAGACCTGGGCTGTCCACGGGTACCTGGGCATCAAGGACCCGCCCCCGGCCGAGTTGAGGAAGGTCGCGCGCCTGCAGGCCATCGACGCCGGCGCCGAGTACGAGCCCGCCGTGGTCACGGAGATCACGGGCACGCAGGACGACTTCACGGTCACGGTGGAGGACGGCCGCACCTTCGGCGCGCGGCGCATTTTGATCGCGACGGGGCTGCGCGACATCCTCCCCGAAATCCCGAACTTCCACGACTTCTACGGCACCAGCATCTGGCACTGCCCGGACTGCGACGGCCCGGGCATCGCCGACAAAAAGGTGGGGGTGATCGGCTGGGGCCGCTCCATCGCCGCGTATTGCATGTACATGCTGACGTGGACGGAGAACCTGACCATCCTCACGCACGGCCACCCGCCCGACATGGAGGAACCCGCGAAAACGGCGCTGGAGCGGTGGAACATCCCGGTGCGGGAGGCCGTGATCGAGCGGCTGGAGGGCGAGGGCGGGCAGATCCAGCGCGTCGTTTACCACGGTGGGGAGACGGAGGAATTCGACGCGCTGTTCTTTCACATTGCGTCAGGCCCCGGCTCCAGCTTTCCCGCGGACCTGGGGTGCGAGGCGGACCTGGACGGGATCCTGGAGGTAGACAAGGAGCACCAGACCACGGTGCCCGGTGTGTACGCGGCGGGCGACATCATCCCCGGCTCACGCCTGGCGCTGCGCGCCGCGGCCGAGGGCGCGCGGGCGGCAGTGGGCATCCACAAGTCGCTGATTCCGGACGACCGTAGACTGAAGTAACTGCGGTCACAACGGTCAGAACGGTAACTACGGTTCGGTCGTGACCGTAGTTACGTTGGTTGCCGTAGTTACCTTCGTTACCGGGTTGCCGTATCCGCCCGGCGCTCGATGGGCGCGTTCTCCGGCCACATGCGGTGGCGGCCCTTGAGCATGGGGGCGAGGGCGGCCAGCATTCCCGAGACGGTCTGAAAGCGGTCGGCGGGGTCGGCGGCCAGGCAGCGCAGGATCAGCTTTTCCAGGTCGCGCGGCACGCCGGAGTTGTGGGCGCGCGGCGGCACGGGCGCCTGCGTGATCTGCGGATAGCGCTGCTCCAGCTCCTTCGTGGTCAGGTCGCGGCCCTCGGTGGGGGGACGGGCCCGCGCCACCGGCCGCTCGTCAGTCTCCTCGTCCTCGTCCAGCTCGTCCCAGAACGCCTCGTCGTCCTCGTCCTCGGGCTCCTCGGTCGGCCACTTGCCGGTGACGCACTCGTACAGCAGCGCCCCCAGGCCGTACACGTCGGTCGCGGCGGTCAGCGGCTGCTTCAGCACCTGCTCGGGCGCCATGTACGGCGCAGTCCCCAAACGGTCGGCGGGGCGGCGGATGGGCTCGATCTCGCGCACCACGTCGAAGTCCAGCAGCACCGGCACGCCCTCGCGCAGGTGCACGTTGCCGGGCTTCAGGTCGCGGTACAGGTAGCCGCAGCGGTGAAGGTAGTGGATGGCGGCGCCCACGTGCATGATGGCGCGGATGGCGTCGGGCACCTGCAGGCGGCGCTGCGTGAGCCCCTCCAGCACGTCGAACAGCGAGGGCCCGGCCAGGTACTCCAGCAGGATGAACGCCCGCCCGTCTGCCTCGCCGCTGCCGAACAGCCGCACGATGTTGGGGTGCTTGAGCTTGTCGAGCACCTCGGCCTCGCGGCGGAACGACACGGGCGCCACGCCGTTCACGCAGTGCTCGGGGAGCAGGATCTTTCCCGTGAGCGCGCACCAGTGGCGGTTGCTCCACACCTGGTACAGCTCGGTCATGCGCCCGCACGCCACGTGGCCGATCACCGTCAGCTCGCCCACGCGGTCGCCCACGGACAGCGTGAACTTTTCCTTCGGCCGCGCCGGCTCGTGCTCCCACCTGCGCGCCGCCGCCAGCCCCTGGTAGCGCGCCCGCGCAATCGCCGGAGATGCCATGTCTCTTTCCTGGAACAGGTTGCGGCTCCCGGGCGGGATGATCCCCGTCCGGCCGCGCCGTGACAGGATTTTTCCAACGCAACGGGCGTACCCTGCACATCGGGGAAAGGCGGCGGGACGAGGCCGTGACATGCTCCATTCCCGTCACAGGTGGACACTCCGCTACGCCTGTGGCCGCTTTGCAGCGCAGGGTTACGCATCCAATGTGGACGCTGTTACCTTCGCCGCATGCCGAAGCCCCGCGTCTACGTCGAAACGACCGTCCCCAGCTTCTACCACGATCCGCGCACCTCGCCAGCGGTGCTGGTCAGGCGCCGCTGGACGCGCCTGTGGTGGGCAGGCGCCGCGGAACGGTACGAACTCGTCACCAGCGAGTACGTGGTCGAGGAGCTCGCAGCCGGGAGTATGGACCTGGCACGAGAACGATTGAGATTGATCCAATCGCTTCGGCTGCTCGGATCGACGGCCCGTATGCTCGAGGCGGCGCAGATATACGTTGATCAGAAGCTGATGCCCGCGTATCCGCCGTATGATGCCTATCACCTCGCGCTTGCGTCGTGCCACGACTGTGATTTCATTCTCACGTGGAACTGCAAGCACCTGGCAAACCCCAGCAAGGCTGGGCGCGTGGAACGGATCAATCTGTCCCTGGGGCTCTACGTACCCCGGCTCGTGACTCCACAGGCTCTCCTCCGGAGGGAACCATGAGCGATGCTTTCGACGCCGAAGATTTCGACGCCATCCTTGAATGGGACGACGAGATAGACGCGATCATCGAAGAGATCTGGGAGGTCCGCCGGAAGATATGGGAGCGGTTCGATCATGATCCGCTCAAGATGGGCCACCACTACATGGCGCTGGAGCGGCAATCCGGAAGGCGCGTGATCTACGGTCCGCGGTTTCCCAGGGCGCGGATATCAACACCAGGAAAAGGGCTGCGCCGCTCGCGGACTACGCGTGCACGTCACCGATCGCCCGGGTTGAACTTGTAACTTCGCGTGACCTGCTCTGGAGGGAACGATGATCGACCCGGACTGCGGCTTCGAGTGGACTGAAGAGATTGACGCCACCATTGAGGAGATCTGGGAGATTCGCCGCCAGATGTGGGAGGAGTTCGACAATGATCCTCACAAGATGTCTGCCCACATGATGAAGCGACACGCCGAACGCGTCGCCCAAGGGCACCCTGAAATCAAGTCGTCGTCGTCGCCAGAAGAGGACGCCCGGATCATCGCCGCTTGCCAGGCGCTATTGAGAGAAATCGAGGCGCAGGAACAATCGCCAGAGGCGCACGCGCATCAGTGATCGTTCGGTGAGGAACGATCTGGCGCGAATCGTCGCTCCACGCGATCTGCCCCCGTGGCGAGATCGCTGCGGGGCCGTGCGCTTTCTCTCACCCTTGGGCCGCTGCCCGTGCGGCAGGAATGGCGAATACCAATGAGCCCGCGGGGGCGTGCCGATCCCCGCGGGCCGAAGGACATGTGGTGCTGCAGAGTCGTGGGATGTCAGCACCCGCCGTAGGTGAGCACCCCGTTGCAGTTGGCAACGTCGTACTTCAGCGTGCTTTGTACCCAGCTACCGTCGATCTTCTGGCAGAGCGCGGTCAGCGTTCCACCTCCACCCCCGTCGGGGGTGAACACGACGTTCTGGCTGGTCTGCTGGTAGGAACCGGGAGGGGGCGTGTTTCCGTTCGACATGATTCGATCCTTGATAAAGTGTTGGCGGCACGCATCAACCTATATAGTGTCCATAAATGAATTGCGCAAGCATCTTGGTATGAGTCTGTGGTTCCGCACTGTCCTAAGCTTCGCCGGTGAGCTTCAACTCGCTAAACGTGGATGCCAGGAGTGGCTACTGCTCATTCACTGACGCGAGCGCAGCCCGGTGCGGCTGAATCTGACCCGACCGATATCGTGGATGGATATGTGCCTGCGTGCGGCGCCCGGAAAAACCTATTTCATGGTAAAGCGCACGGTGCGGTAAACCTGGAGCTGTTGCAAGCGCACAGCCTGGCTCGTCGATTGGCCGAGCAGATAGACCGAAGGACGCGTCCACTGGGCACCGGTGTACAGCGTGCCCTCCAGCTCGTTGTCCCATAGTTCTGCGATGCTGCCCCCAATCGATTCAGAGAAGCGATTCTGGCGGCCCGCGGAAAGTGGCAGCTGACCCGCCGGAACATTCACCGTCGTGGTGGCAATGGCGGTTGGCCGGTACTGTCCCACTCCCCAGCGAATCCAGCCCCCCTCCCCCCTGAAGGTGTTCGCGCCACTCTGACGCCAGGTGGAGGGCACGCAGAAGGTAAAACCCTCCGCCGTGATTTGACGCCAGGTCTGCGGCGAGGAAGCAACTGGCACCTGGCAGGCGACGACCGGAGCATCCTCGTGCGATGAAGCTCCGCTCGACGCGCATGCGGTGAGCCCAATCAGTAGAACTACAGGCGGGAGGCGCATGAACATCCTCGTTAAGGTTAATGGTCCAGCTTGTTGCTGAGTGAACAGAATCGCATGCCGTAGCATCGGGTGCGCGCCTCCTGGCAGTGGCATCGATTCGTCAGGACGGCGGCGCGGCGCCACCCTGGCGCGCCGGCCGGCTCGAGTTATCCATGTCCGAGAAGATGAGCCACCGCCCGTCTGGCCCCCGGCGGAGGGTCAGCGTGAACTTGCCCTGGTCACCCGGCGCATCGCCGTAGCCGTACGCGCCGATGATGTAGCCCACCGTGTCCGCCGTCGCGGCCGCGAGCGCCCGCAGGCGGAGCGGCCCGCCCGCCTGACCGGCGTACGCCGCCTCGATCGCGGCCCGCCCGCGGATGGGCGCGCGCCCGCCCTGCAGGACGAAGCCGTCTTCGGCGAAGAGCGCGGCCAGGCCCGCTGCGTCGCCGCGCCGCCAGGCAGATTCGTAATCGCGGAGCACGCGATCCAGCTCCGGCGACAGTTCCACCGAGGGGAGCTCGGGGCGGGGCGCCGGCGTGGCCTGCGCCTGCGATTCGCCGGCGAGCGCGATCACGAGGAGGGACGTCAGGATGGCTGTGAGGCGCATAGGATGGGAGGTCAGAGGTGAGGGAGCTTCGATACTGCTTACCGTCGCCCAATTGGGCCGCTCCGAAGGCCGCGCTCGCCAAAGCTGCCCTGCTGGACAGCGCCAGTCAAGAAGATGGGAGACCATGATTCGCGGCGCTGAGATCACTCGTCGCCTTCAGGATTACGCGAGGATGCTGTTGCCGTTGATGATCCCGGAAGCAACGAGCCCAATCTCTTTTCTGAGGGGTTGCGGCACGTTCGTCCAGCGCGTGGCGCCCGAAATGTGAAGTTTGCACCCCTGCTCCTGGGCTGCGGCCAGAATCTGGCCGAACCAGCGGGCGTGGGTCCACTCGCGCGGAGGAGGCGAGTGAAGGGTTCGCCGGACCGGATCCCAATTCACCCCATCGCCTCACGCCAAACGAGCGGAAAGGCCACCGATCCCGGTGTCACGTGCAGCCGTCCCTCGGCGTCGATTTCGATTTCGGCAATCAGATCAGCGGCCATCGTCTATCGCTCGCCTCGCAATCTCACTTTAGCTGCGGAAGGATGCCTGAAATTACCAGTGCCCGCGCTGGCCGTCCGCTGCCGAGTTCGGTGGGCTGGCGGGCGATGCTTCCGGTGGAGTGCAACTCGCGCGTCCGAGCGACCCTCATCGAAGATCTGGCCCTGCAGGGACTTAGCGTGTGCCGAACTTGGCGCGTGGCGGAGTGCCCGCGGCCGCGAATTCCTCCCTCAGTCACTCGCCGCCACCTTGCGGAGCACCACGCGGGGAATGAACCCTGCTGACGGCCCGCCGGAGACGCCTGAGCTCAGCTTACGGGACACGGTGCGGATGCGCTACCCGGTCACCCCCGATGGAAGATACTTCGTGGTGCGGGGCCGTCTCTGGCGCTGTACCAACCCAGGGTTGAACCAGGACGAGCGCGGGCAGCTCACGCGGGAGCTGATGCAGGCGCGTGCCGCGGTGGGAAGGGCGAAGCGCGCGGAAGACGAGGAGGTTGTGCGCCTGGCTCGCGCCGCGGTGAACCGGGCGAAAGTCGCCCTGGGAGAGCGAGGGGCGGTCTGGTGGACGGACGGAGCCCCCGATTACAACCGGCACCTGGCGAGGAACACCCCCTATCGGGCGTGGTTCGCAAGCCTCCCGGCTCCGGAGTGACGCTGCGCCTCTGCTCGCGTGAGGTGCTCCCTCAGCAGGGTATTGATCTGCTCGGCATGCTGGATCGTCACTCCGTGCGAGGCATCGCTCACCTCGACGAATCGGGCGCCCGGCACCCCTTCCGCCAGCGCCCGTCCGTACCGCGGCGGTGCGATTGGGTCGTGCGTGGCGCTGACGACCAGTGTCGCCACTCGTGCCAGCCTGCCCAGCCTCGTACTCGCATTATACGCGCGCAGTGCCCGCAGCTGCCGCATCGCCACGGGCGGCTGATCCGCCAGGTCGTGCCCGAAGAGCGGTTCCAGGCGCGCCGCCAACTCCTCCGCCTCGCTCGCGACGACAGCCCCCGGCGGCATGACGATCTCCAGGAACGCACGCCGTCGCATCCGCCGCGTGCCGACCGAGGAGCGAAGCCCCAGCCACAGCATTCGCCGTGAGAGCCGGGTGGCATCGCGCCCGCGGGCCACGGTGCAGAGGAGCGAAAGGCTGCGCACCCGCTCCGGCGCCGAGAGTGCCAGCTCCAGTGCGACCGGCCCGCCCAGGGAGTGCCCGACCACGTGGGCGGAGTCCCACCCCTGGCAGGCGAGGAGTGCCCGCGCATCGTCCGCCATCTGCTCGACCGTGAGCGGCAGTGTGAGAGGCTGGCTGGCTCCCATGCCCCGGTTGTCGAAGGAGAGGCAGCGGAACCCGGACGAGAGCGCCTCGACCTGGGGTGACCAGCCGCCGCCGTGCACGCCGACGCCCTGGATGAAGAGTACGGGCGGACCTTCGCCCACCACTTCATAGGCGAGCCGGCACCCGCTGTGATCGAGAGTGTTTGTGCTCGTCAGATGAACCTGGTCAGGCCCCGGACGCCTCCTGCGTCTCAGGTCATTGGAAGGTCGAAAACAGGTCGTGCGCCGGAATCGACGTAACGCCGGCAAGCGCACTCCATAGCGCGGCCTCCAGCGCGGGCTCGGAGTTGGGCGTCAAGGAGCGGGCGTTGAACAGCCCAACCATCGAAAAGTTGTCATACGAGCGCACGAGCATGGCCGTCGTGCCGGGCAGCTATCCCCCGTGCCACCAGTTCGCGTCGCCCTGGGTCGGGCGGACGAACCATCCAAGTCCGTAGAAGATGACTTTATCTATAGCTGAAAATGATGCTGCTTTCCATGTTATGTAGGTCTACCGAGTTCTCCACACGCCCCCAGGAATAAAGGGCTGGAAGTAGATTCCATACTTTAAGCCATGTGTCATTCTGCTCTTTCTGCTGCGTCATCTTTTCCTCCGTCACATCGGCCCAAGAAGTGCCAAAGCGCGGATGTGCATCAGTCAAGGTCACGCGCTCCAGTTTTTGTGAATGAAAGTACAGCATGATGTAAAACCGTGTACCCGCCACTCCGACAGGAGCAAGGCAATACGAACACCAAGGCTCATTCTGCACCCCTATCTTCGCGCCTTGGGACAAAGAGGACACTAAAAAGCTTTCTCGTGTTAATTCCGGGCCGATCGGGCACTCGGATTCCGGCAGATAGATCTTGCCCGTTTCTCTCCTGATCATCATCGTAGCACCGTATAGTGATGGCAACACTGCGCGCAAAGGCGGAGCCAGAGTCATCCCCGTCAGCGTTCGTATGGGTCGGGTAGCGGCTCCCCCGCCTGCAGGTAATCGTACACGCGGCCGGGATCGACCTGCCCCCAGTAACGAACCTGGAATTCCGGACGCCTGCCCGGCCGAGCCAGGGCCGCGGCGGGCAACTCGGGCGCCACCAGCCACCGGGGTGCCGCCCACTCCTGCGCCACCACCGCCAGTGGCCGCGCTCCCTCCACGATCCACGTCGCATGCCCGCTGGCAACGCTTGCCAGGTAGTGCGCGCGCAGCACCGCCTCGACCAGCGCGCCGATCGACGTGTCGCTCGCCAGCGGGACACTCCACTCATGCGGCGCATCCACGTCGTCGCCCATGGCAACGCTGTCCCGCCAGACCACGATCGGCATTGGGGATCGGCTCCGTGCGCGTGAGAATGCCCTGCTCCGGAACGATGCCTGGCCGTGAGACGGGCTCGCCGACGTCCGCGAGAAGATCCGACCAGCCTCGAACGTGAACGGCCGGATAGCCATCCAATCCGGAGAGTAGTCCTGCTCGGCGGCGCGGGTCAAGATCATGGAACAGCAACGCCCGCCCTCGCCGATGCGGCTCCTGGAAATTGTAGGTTCGTCACGCCGTCCTTCTTGCCCAGCTTCCGCGCACGGCCAGGATGCCGTTGCCGTCGATGATCTCGCGCTCCTTTTCGTAGAGCTGGGGCGGGATGATCACGTCCAGGCGCCCCGTTTCGTCCTCCAGCCCCATGAACACGAGCCCTTCGCGTCACCGGCCGCTGGCGCACGGCTTACTACCCCGCGTCGTGACGCGCTCGCCGTAATCGGGATAGGGATGCGCGCCCGATACACACCTGCCACTCGTTCACAGCCGCCCGG
This sequence comes from Longimicrobium sp., assembly GCF_036388275.1. Taxonomy (NCBI): domain Bacteria; kingdom Pseudomonadati; phylum Gemmatimonadota; class Longimicrobiia; order Longimicrobiales; family Longimicrobiaceae; genus Longimicrobium; species Longimicrobium sp. The sequence goes on along the minus strand of NZ_DASVSF010000055.1, from coordinate 88,025 downwards.
CTTGTCCCCTTAGAGACACCAATACCTGATTGACGCGTGCGGCACGCATCAACTTTCCGGCCGACCACATGAAAAGAGCGCGCACCGAGGTGGGCGACCAATAGTCGGGATGAGTGAGCAGGTAGATGTGCGGGGGAGCAGTCGTCCCCCAAGATCTGCGTAACGCGGCCACGGTACCCACCCCCATGAAGCAGACGCCTACATCGGATATGTAGCTAAGCCCGGAGAAGTCTATCGACGCGTAAGCGTCGCCAACTAGCCCGTTCCGGGGAAGTAGTTCCGGCATACGCAGGATGAGATCTCCGTTCGTACGGTATCCCTGCTTGCGGATGCGAGGGTTGCCATGCGGACAAACGGTCGATACCGAGAAGCCCTCCCCCCGCATGATAGATAATTCGTCCTCAAAGTTGGCCGCTGCGCTCGTCAGGTCACCGCGGCAGCGGTCGAGCGTCTCATAGTGGTACCCAACCTCATGTCCCATCGAAGCGATGCGGTGCATCAGGGACAGGTTGTGCGAGCCAGGATAGTGCGATGATCGGAAGTAGTATGTCGCCCTTACGCCACGCTCTGCTTCAATCTCGGCAATTCGAACGGCCCGTCGAGCATCGTAGTCAACGTCGTGCCGAAGCAGCACCACGCGGTCTGGCTGCGGCAGGCTCAGATGCTCGTGTACTGTGGCTGTGCGATATCCGCGCTGAAACAGATCGTCTAGTAACTGGGCGTAGTGCCGGTGGGTAAAGTCCACAGATCAGAGCTAACGCGCGGGGATTTAGAATGCGGCACTCCAGATTGAGCCGCCGAACGACACAAGGGTTAGTGGTGCGGGGCCAGCGCGCAAGACTCTCGTTCCGTGCGTCAGTGATAGTCGTGTGAGCGGACGATCTCGCGGGCGTCGTCCAGGGTGAGGGGGAAGAACGTCTCGGCCTTCAGGTTCGTCACGCCGTCCTCCTTTTCCAGCTTTCCCCGCACGGCCAGGATGCCGTTGCCGTTGATGATGTCGCGCTCCTTTTCGTAGAGCTGGGGCGGAATGATCACGTCCAGGCGCCCCGTCTCGTCCTCCAGCCCCACGCGCGCTCGCCGTAATCGGGAGAGCGATGCGCGAGCGCCCCCCTTGCAAAATGTGGGAGCATTCGAACCCCAACATTCATCCTCTATTCCCGCCACAGGTGGACACTGCGCTACGCCTGTGGCCGCTTTGCAGCGCGGGGTTACGCATCCAATGTGGACGCTGTTACCTTCGCCGCATGCCGAAGCCACGCGTCTACGTCGAAACCACGATCCCCAGCTTCTACCACGACCCGCGGACCACGCCCGGAGTCGTCAAGATGCGGCGTTGGACTCGCCTCTGGTGGAGGGGTGCTCCCGACCGTTGCGAGCTGGTCACTAGCGATGTGGTACTGCAAGAACTCGCGGCTGGAACCCACGAAATGGCCCGCTCGCGAATGGCGCTCGCTGCGCCTCTCCTGCGCCTGGAAGCCGGGCCCGCCGTGGGCGCGGTCGTGGATGAATACCTGAAGCACAAGCTCATGCCCGCGGTACCACCGTTCGATGCGTGGCACCTTGCCCTTGCCTCGACGCACAAATGCGATTTCATTGTTGACGTGGAACTGCAAGCATCTGGCGAATCCCAACAAGGCGCCTCACGTGGCGCGCATCAACGCGTCGCTGGGATTGTACGTGCCGAGGCTCGCAACTCCGCGGGACCTGCTTTGGAGGGAACGATGATCGATTGGGACTGCGGCTTCGAGTGGACTGAAGAGATCGACGCGACAATCGAGGAGATCCGGGAGATTCGCCGCAAGATGTGGGCGGAGTTCGACAATGATCCCCATAAGTTTTCTGCCTCTATGATGGAAAAGCATGCTGAGAGCGTTCGGCAGGGACACCCCGAGATCAAGCTGCCTGAAGGAGAGGCCGCCCGAATCTCTGCCGCTTGCGAGGCCATGCGAAGAAAACGCGAGGCCCACCAGCGATGATCGAGGCGGTCTCGCGTCAATGATAGTCGTGTGAGCGCACGATCTCGCGCGCGTCGTCGAGCGTGAGGGGAAAGAACGTCTCGGCCTTCAGGTTCGTCACGCCGTCCTCCTTTCCCAGCTTTCCGCGCACGGCCAGGATGCCGTTGCCGTTGATGATCTCGCGCTCCTTTTCGTAGAGCTGGGGCGGGATGATCACGTCCAGGCGCCCCGTTTCGTCCTCCAGCCCCACGAACACGAAGCCCTTGGCCGTCCCCGGTCGCTGGCGCACGATCACCACTCCCGCGGTGGTCACGCGCTCGCCGTGGCGCCGGCCCTCCCCGCGCAGGTCGCCCAGCGCCACCACGCCCAAGCCGCCCAGCCGCTCGCGAAGGTGGCGCATGGGGTGCCCGTCCAGATCGAAGCCGGTCACGTGGTGCGCCATCAGCGTCCGCTCGGCGGGCGGCATCTGCGGCAGCCGCGCCGACGACTCCGGGGCGGGCGCCAGCGGTCCCCCGCTCCGGAGTGCCCGCAGCTCGCCCAGTACCGTCCACAGCGCCTGGCGCGGCCCGCCGTCGATCCACGACCGGAACGCCCCCGCCGCCGCCAGCGCCCGCAGCCCGTGCTCCGACGGGAACCGCTCCACCACGTCGGCGACGGAGGTGAACGGCGCCTTTTGCAGCTCGGCCCGGAGCCGGCGCCCCGTCACGCTGCCGAGCCCGCGTACGTATCGGAGCCCGACGCGAACGGCGGGGGGATCAAGTGCCAAGTCCCCAGTACCAAGTACCGGATTCTCTTGGTACCGTGCACTTGGTACCTGGTACTGCCGTTCCAACCCACAGTCCCACCCGCTCACCGCCAGGTCGATCGGCAGCACCACCACCCCGTGCTGCCGCGCGTCGTGGATCAGCGTCGACACGGGGTAGAAGCCCATCGGCTGCGCGTTCAGGATGGCGCACAGGTACTCGGCCGGATAGTACAGCCGCAGCCAGGCGCTCGCGTACGCCAGCAGCGCGAACGAGATGGCGTGGCTTTCGGGAAAGGTGTAGCTGGCGCACGCCTCCAGCCACCCCAGCACCTTGTCCGCCGCGTGGTCGTCCACGCCGCGGGCGCGCATCCCTTGGCGGATGCCCTCGGTGGCCTGGTGCATCTCGTCACGCGTGCGCTTGCGGCTCATGGCGCGGCGCAGGCGGTCGGCCTCGCCCGGCGAGCAGCCGCTGACCACGATGGCGCACCGCATCAGCTGCTCCTGGAAGAGCGCCAGGCCGTGCGTGCGCCCCAGCACCTCTTCCAGGTCGGGATGCGGATACTCCGTGGGCACCTCGCCGCGCCGGCGCGCCAGCATCTCCTTCACCTGCCCGCCCAGCATGGGCCCGGGACGGATGGCGCCCACGGAGATCACCACGTCGTAGAAGCAGGTGGGCTTCAGCCGGGGAAGGAAGTTGGCCTGCGCGCGGCTCTCGATCTGGAAGAGGCCGATGGTGTCGGCCGCCCCGATCTGCGCGAACACGGCGGGGTCGTCCATGGGCAGGCGGCCGATGTCCACCTCCACTCCCCGCCACTCGCGCACCAGGCGGATGCACTCGCCCAGCAGCTTCAGCATCCCCAGCCCCAGCAGGTCGAACTTGGGAACGGCGCGGTCGGCGCAGTCGTCCTTGTCCCACTGGATCACCGTGCGCCCCGGCATGGATGCCGGCTCGATGGGCACCGACTCGCCCAGCGGCGCGCCGGACAGCACGAACCCGCCGCTGTGAATCCCCCGGTGCCGCGGCAGCCCGTTCAGCCCCGCCACCAGCTTTACCAGCGCCTTGGCCTTCGGTTCCGCCGGGTCCAGCCCAATCGACCGCAGCGCCTTCCCCTCGCCCATCTCCAGCCACTCCGCCGCCGTCTTCGCCGACGCGTAGCCGTCCAGCCGCTTGGCCAGCAGGTCCGCCTGCGCCACGGGAAGCCCCAGCACGTGCATGGCGTCGCGCACGGCCGAGCGGCCGCGGTACTCCACGTGGGTGCACACCATGGCGGCGTGGGCACGTCCGTACTTGGTGTAGACGTACTGCAGCACGCGCTCGCGGTCGTCCAGCGCGGCGAAATCCACGTCGATGTCGGGGGCCTCGGGACGCTCGACGGAAAGGAAGCGCTCGAAGAGCAGCTGGTTGGCCACGGGGTCCACCGCCGTCACCCGCAGGGCGTAGCACGCCAGCGAGTTGGCCGCCGAGCCGCGTCCCTGGCACAGGATGCCGCTTTCGCGCGCGAACCGGCAGATGTCCCACACCACCAGGAAGTGGTCGGCCATCCCCACCTGGCGGATGATGGCGAGCTCGTGCTCCACCTGGCTCCAGTGGCGCGCCGAGGCGTCCGGCAGCCGCTCGCGAAGCCCCTGGCGCACCAGGTGCTCCAGCAGGGCGTCCGCCGAGTCCCAGCCGGGGAGCAGGGGAAAGGAGGGACGCGGGGCGGGCAGGTCCAGCAGCTGAAAGCCCCCGCAGCGCTCCGCGATCTCGCGGGTGCGGCGAATGCCTTCCGGCGCGTGGCGCCAGCGGCGCGCCATCTCGGATGGGGGCTGCAGACACCACTCGGCCGAGGGGCGCAGCCAGCCGCGGCGGTGCGCCTCGTCGAGCGTGGTTTCGCGGCGGATGCAGGTGAGCAGGTCGTGCACGGCGCGCGCGGCGGGGTCGGCGTAGTGCACGTCGTGGGTGACCACCCAGGGCACGCCCACGTCGCGCGCCAGGTCGCGCAGGTCCGCGCACAGCGACGCCTCCTGGTGCGTGCGGTGATCCCACAGCTCCAGGAAGAAGCGGTCGCCGAACACCTCCTTCATCTCCCCCGCCCTGGTGCGCGCCTCGGCGTAGCGCTCTTCGGAGAGCAATTGGGGGATGCGGCCGCGGGGGCAGCCGGACAGGGTGATCAGCCCGGTGGAGCGTTCGGCGAGCGTTTCCCAGCGCAGCGACGGCGTGCCGCGGGGGCTCTCCATCCGGGCACTTGACAGGAGCCCGCAGAGGCTTTTCCAGCCGTCCGGGTTTTCCACAATCAGCGTGAGGTGCGACCCGTCATCCAGAGTAGCTTCCGCGCCCAGCAGAGGGGTGATCCCCGTGTCCCTGCACGCTTTCGAGAAGCGGACGGCGCCCCCCAGATCGTCGTGATCCGTCAGAGATAGATGCGTATAGCCCAGCTCGGCCGCCCGCGCCGCCAGCATCTCCGGCGTGGACGATCCGTCACACAGCGAGAAGGCGCTGTGACAATGCAGCTCGACGTAATCTCCAGCATTCACAACGACTTACCTCAAAATCCGCGCGCATCGCGCCATCGTGATCCCCACCCGAGCCGCCTCAGTCGTACCACCCTTCCAGGTGCCACGAAGCGGTAACGGCATCCCGGTATATCAATCCAAGCCACCCCTCGGGAGACTCCACCCGCCAGTACTCGCGCGCCTCTCCCTGGGCCCACCACCCCCCCGAAATCCTCTCCGGACCTTGGACAACAGTTTTCCACAATCGGGGTGGAAAACCCTCGATCCCCACGCCCGGCAATGCATTTTGCCCCGCAGGAATGTCCACCTGTACGGGGCGGTGTTCCGGGTCTTCGCGAACGCCGATGTCAAGGGGTTCGGGAAGACGCCGAAAGCAGAGCGGCAGGGTGTTGCGAAAGCCGATGGCCCCGTCGCGCGCGGAGGGTTCGGCCGGCGGGCGTGCTCCGGCGAATGGCGCGATCCCGTCGCTGCCGCGCGCCACCCAGGCGGCGTTCTCGCCCGGCAGGTGGGCGCCGTGCAGCACGGCCTGGCTGAGCGCGCCCGCGCCCCAGCGCGCGAACACGGGAAGCAGGGCCGCGTGCAGCGCGCCAGGGTCGGGCGCGGGGGCCTGAAAGGCGTCCAGCTGATCGGCGCGGGCGGCGCCCTCCTCTTCCGCCAGCAGCGCAATGCCGCTCACCGGGCCGGCCAGGGGGTGCTGGTCGATGGCCCGGCGGCACAGGTCGGCCAGGACGCGCACGTCCGCCGTGGGGCGGGCGGGGCGCACCTCCCTCGCGTCTTCCGCCGCGTCGGGCACGCGCAGCGTCAGCCGCAGCCGTGCGGGAATGCGCTGGCGCCGCGCCAGCTGCGCCGCCACCTGCCCGATCAGCCCCTGCAGCACGAAGCGCAGCGGCTCGGACGAGTCCACCGGCGGCTCGAACTCCGCCTCGGCGCTGGCGAGCCCCGGCTCGGGGGGGCGGAAGGGCCAGCGCGCGTCGTCGCCGCCCGCCAGGCGCCATGCCCGCAGACCGTCCGCGCCGAAGCGGAGTTCCACGTCGGCGGGGACCAGCGCGCCCAGGTCGCCGCAGGTGCGCAGCCCCAGCAGGTAGAACGACTGCCGCAGGTCGGGGGTGATGGGCAGCAGCGAGAGCGAGCGGCGGCGCAGGTAGTCGGCCTCGCCGCCGGGCGGAACGACGCGCACCTCGTGGCGCCGCTCGCGCGTGGCGGCCGCCGCGGCGATGCACGAGCCGGCGATGCCCACGCGGGCTTCCCATCCCGCCTGGCGCGCCGCCTCGGCCAGCCGCCGCGCGACGGCCGCGTCGCCGCCCAGCCCCGCCATGCCGCTGGCGTCGGCCCAGAAGGCGCACGGGTACTCGCGGACGGGGACCACGCGGGGCGCGGCGGCCAGCAGCGCACCCGCCAGCGCGGCGCGCGCGCTAGCGTCCGGGGCGGGCGTGTCCGCGGGGACGGGCACGCGGATGCACGCGATGCGGCGGCTCACGTTCCCCCGCCCCCGGCCCCTCCCACGCAAACCGCGCGGGAGAGGGGAGAACTTCGATCGCGGTTCGACGGGACGCCTCGCACGCCGACGGTGCGCCGATGCTCACCCGCTCGGATGGGCTTCGAGAACGGCCGTGCATGCCGCGGCCGCCCTCTCCCCCCGGCCCCCTCTCCCGCAAGCGGGAGAGGGGGAGAATTCACACCGGGTGAGGCTGGGTTTGGCTCATGCCGCGGGGTGGCCCCTCCCCCGGCCCCTCCCCCGGCAAACTGCGCCGGGAGAGGGGAGAGGTTCGATCGCGGGGCGGCTGGCTGCCTTGCATGCCGCGGCAGCCCCCTCTCCCGGCCTCTCCCCCGCAGACTGCGCGGGAGAGAGGTGCACTTCGAGCGCGTCTCGAGTTGCTGCGGGTGCATGCCGCGGCAGCCCCCTCCCCCCGGCCCCCGTCCCCCGCTTCGCAGGGAAGGGGGAGAATTCGATTGCGCTTCGGCTGGCGTTACGCGCCGGACTGGCTCCCTTCCCCCGCGCAGTTTGCGGGGGAAGGGTTGGGGATGGGGGGCGCCGGCCCGAGCACCGGGCCCATGGTCACGCACCACAATTCGAAGTGTACCCCCTCTCCCACACTGTTTGTGGGAGAGGGGGGCCGAGCCTAGGCGAGGCCGGGTGAGGCCTACGCGTCCCATGCGCTGCCTCCGCGGCGTGCGCCGGCGCGGCGGTCGGGGATGCTGTCGGGGCGAAGGCGGACCGCTGGCTCGTGCACCAGCTCCACCTCGCGCTGGCCCGTGCGCGCGCCCCAGCCCTTGGCCATCCCCACGGCCGAGGCGCGGCGGAAGCGCCCACCCTCGCGCAGCCCCACCCGGCCCACGCCCGTGCGCCGGAATTCCAGCTTCACGTCGGCGCGCCAGCCGGGGCCCGCGCCGTCGGTGGAAAGCAGCAGCGCCGCGTCCGTCTCCCGCGCCAGGGCGCGCAGCCGGTGCGCCTCTACCGGCTCGGGTGCCGGGCCGTCGAGCACCACCAGGCCAAAGGCCCCGGTGCGCAGCAGCGTCTCGGCCACCCACGCGCCCTCCATCGCCTGCCCGGCGCTCGGCGGACGCGCCACCCACAGCCCCGGCGCGGAGTGCCCATCATCCCAGCACCACGAGGCCGGGTCCAGTGTGCGCGTGGCATCCACCAGCGCCACCAGCACCTCGCGGCACGCCGCCTCCACCAGTACGCGCAGCGCGGCGGTGCGGCCGGCGGTGGCCTCGCCCGCCCACACGGTCAGCGCGCGCCGGGGAACGCCTCCGGGCACCAGCGCATCCAGCGCCGCCACGCCGGTGCGAAAGCCGGGCTGCTCGCGCGAAGGCGCCTGCCCTGGCAGCGGCACGATGGCGCTGCCGAAGCGCTGTTCCAGGTTGGCGCGAAGCAGCTTGAGGTCGGGTGCGGCACTCACGTCCAATGGTCCTGCCTGGGGGGGTGACAATTCACGGTTCCCGTCACCGGGCAAGCAAGAGTAATACCGAATAAATTCCGAATCAAGGCTCTGCTATGATTTCTCTAAGTAGTTGCCAAACGTGCATTTAAGATGAAGTAAACGGAGTGCGCCGCCGTCCACATTGCAAAAGTTCACGCCCGGCTATTCCGTCCATCTCGCAGGCGTAATGCGGACTGGTTAGCGGCACGTGAACAGGGTGCGCGGGCAGAAGTGGGCGGGTGCGTCCACGAGGGAGATGTTTTCTCCTCCCCCTTCCTGCCGATGCGGAAACCGCCACGGCGGGGGCAGCAGGAGCACTCGGCGGGAGGACAGAAGCCGGGGCGCGCCCCCTCATGGAGGCCACACGACAGCAGGCCAGTCCACGAAGGTGGACATCGTGTGGTCGTTGCAGCGAATTCATTCGCCCGCGGAGGCTTGGGCCGCTCCCCCAGGCGAGGACCAGGACCGAGGCTCAGGGTTCCGTGTCGCTGCCGCGCTCGGGTGAAGTGGCTCCCGCGGCAAGATCCCACGGCCCTGCATGGTATGCACTGCGGGCCGGTTCAGTGCGCTCGGGCCTCTGGATGACAGGCGACGGTGTGGCCGGAGTTGGTGCAAAAAAAAGCGGGCGCCCCTCGCTGGAGGGGCGCCCGGCTCGTGAGGCAGGTCCGTCGCGAACTACGGGCGCGGACGGGTGTTGCCCTCGGGCGTGTAGGTGCCGCACTCGGCGCCGCTGCCGCTCACGCGCACCTCGATCTGCCCGGCGTGGCACTCGTGGTGCTCGTTGAACTTGCAGTCCGTCACGGTGCACGCGCCCACCACCGACGTCTGCGCCTGCGGCCTCTCCAAGGGATTCTGCATGGTGTGACCTCTCCGGTTGAGTATCGGTGTCGTGCCCGGCTTCCCACTCAGGCAAGCTGCGGGCCAGAGACCTCGCAAACTTCGTTCTGGCAATAGCTTGCGAATGATTCTCAATCTGCGGGGATACGAAGCGCCCCTCCGGAAGGTCCGGAGGGGCGCTTTGGGCAGAGCGGGAGCGGGCGCGCTCAGCGCTCGGCGAGCGCCTGGAATTCCTGGGCCCGGACCTCGTCGCGCGCGGCCTGCTGTTCGTTGCGGCGCACCCGCTCGGCGGTAGCCAGCGCCAGCCAGGCGTAGGTGTACTGCATGGGAATGTTGCGCGTGGCGTCGTCGGCCCAGACGGCCTTCTGCGCAAGCCCATGGTACTGCGCCTCGCGCTCCAGCATCGCCCGGTTGCGGTCGATGTCCATGTAGCCGCCGGTGAACTGCATGATGTTGGGGGCCGCCGGCATGGGCGTCAGCTGGGCCGCCTGCGCCTCCTGGGGCGTCACCAGCTTGAACGACATCCCGGTGCGCGCCACGTGTCCCAGCAGCCCCAGCTCGGCATGCGTGTAGGTGGTGGACGCAAAGTGGATGGGACGGTCGCCCCAGGCGTGGTTCAGCATCACCGCCAGGAACTGGTGCGCGGGGCTGAGCACGGTGCCCGGCTCGATGGTGAACGTCTGCCCGCGTGCCTGGTACGTCATCCCCTCGCCCGCCTGCTGGGCGTATCCCGCCGCCACCTGGTCGATCTGCACGTCCGTCAGGGGCACGATGGCGCGGGTGGGCGCCCGGTTGGCCGTGGCGTAGAACGCGGGCGCCTTGGACGCATCGAAGGGGCGCTGGCAGATGATGACCGTGGGATCCGCCTCGGAGGCGCCGGGGCGCGGGCACGCCTGGGTGAGGTCGCGCAGCTGCTTGACGTACCATCCCGTGTTCAGGTACGACATCACGATCACCGTCACGTCGCGGCGGATGCCCTCCACCTCCTGCACGTACCAGAGCGGGAAGGTGTCGTTGTCGCCATTGGTGATCAGCACCCCGTACGGCTCCACCGACTGCAACAGGTTGTACGCGAAGTCGCGGGCCGCGTAGTCCCCCGCGCGGCTGGCGTACTTCCAGTTGAGGCCCAGCGGGATCAGCGCGATCAGCATCACCGGCGCCGCAGTCAGGATCGCCTTGCGGCTGCGCCCGAGGGTGTCGGCCAGGCGCAGCCACAGCGACGTCAGCCCCACGCCTACCCACAGCCCCCAGACGGAGAAGGTGCAGATGTAGAAGTAATCGCGCTCGCGCACCTCGGTATCCAGTTGCCTCTCCTGCCCCTGCACGTAGCCGTACTTGAAGTTCATGTAGAACACCAGCAGGAATGACAGCGAAAAGAACAGGGTTCCGATGTACCAGAAGCTCTTCTTGTCGCGCCGGTAGTGCTCCATGGCGCCCCAGATGCCCAGCCCCAGGAACAGCAGCGTAAAGGGAACCCGCGCCGGCGGCAGGTAGCCAAGGCGCCCCTGTAGCGACCGAGACCACTGCCAGTCGAAATACTGGTAGAAATTCGCCAGCTGCATGCCCAGCGGCGCCATGCGCTGGCTGACGGGCGGCTTCTGGTACTGCTCGCGGCGGAGCACCGAGCCCAGCATTTCGCAGCCGGCGTCGGACCTGCCGTCGGTGAAGATGGTGGTCAGGGCGGCGCCCAGACCGGCATCCTGCTGGCAGGTGGGCGAGGCCTCGTTGATCACCGGGTTCAGCCCCGCCCGGATGGGGAGGTACAGCTGCATGGAAAGCCCCAGCAGGATCACCGGCAGGCCAAGCGCGTACAGCTTCCAGTTGAGCAGCGAGCGGGCCTTCACCAGCAGCACGAAGATGAACAGCGCCGGCGCGGCCAGGAACGCCATCTTGTGGTTGCCGATGGAAAGCGCCAGCACGTACAGCACGAACAGCATGGCGTTGTCGTCGTGCCAGCGGCCGGTCTTCTGCCCGGAGTGCGCCTCTACCCGGTCGCGCCAGCGGAACGCCACCCACGACATCAGCGCGATGGTGAACAGCGTGACGGTGTACACCTTTTCGTTCACGTTGCTCTGGTTCCACACCGTGAACGCCGTTCCCGACACGAACACCGCCGCCGCGGCGCCCACCCGGCGCACCAGCTCGCTGGGGGTGAAGTACGCCAGGATGCGGTGAACGACCAGGAACCAGAAGAACGAGGCGCCGGCCGTCATGAAGGCCGAGAACAGGTTGATGCGCACGGCCACCGGCAGCCCCAGGGGCGACAGCAGCAGCGACCACGCCTTGGCCAGCAGGACGAAGGTGGGGTTTCCCGGCGGGTGCGGAATGCCCAGGACGTGCCCGGTGGCGATGTACTCGCTGGTGTCCCAGAACGCCGTCGTGGGCGCCAGGGTCACGGCGTACAGCACGAACAGCGCGGCGGCCGCGGCGGCCGCCCACAGGAAGGGCGGGCGGTACGTCTCGGCTGCGAAAACGGGCTCCGTCCGCGTCGGGAATACCCGCGCGGTCTGGGCGGCTTGGTTCATCGGGGGCGCTCGTGTGGGACAGGGTGCCTGCTGGGGCAAAATCCCTGCAAACTAAGGGACCGTGCCTGAGTGCGGAAGTGCGTCAGTGCGTCGACGATGCCTTCACACACGCATAGGACGTGGCGGGGCCGAAGATGGTTGCCCGCTCACGCACTCCCCCGCGGAAGGATGAGGGTGAACACGCTCCCCTCGTCCTCGCGGCTGGTGACGCGCAGGTCGCCGTTCATGGCGCGGGCAAGGTCGCGGCTGATGGCCAGCCCCAGGCCGGTGCCCTCGGCAATGCGGGTGAGGGCCGGGTCCACCTGCACGAACGGCTCGAAGATGGCGTCGAGCTTGTCCGCCGGAATGCCCCGCCCCGTGTCGCGGACGTGCACGCTCACCGTGCGCCCGTCCGCCTCCCACCCCATCTCCACCCGCCCGCCGGGCTCGGTGAACTTGATGGCGTTGGTCAGCAGGTTCAGCACCACCTGCTCCATCCGCTCGCGGTCGGCGCACACCGTCACCCCCGGGTCGCCGGGGCGGTAGACGTACGTAAGGCCCCGCGCGCGGATCTGCGGCTCCACCAGCGGCTCCACCGCGGCCAGCACCTCGTCCAGCGGCAGCTCGCGCAGCTGGTACTGCACCTGGCCGGCCTCGAGCTTGGCGAAGTTCAGCACGTCGTTGATCAGCCCCAGCAGGTGCATCTGGTTGCGGCGGATCTTGGCCAGCGCCTCGGCCTGCGCCCGGGTCACCTCGCCGTGGATGCCCATCTCCATCAGCTGCGCGTAGCCGGCGATGGCGTTCAGCGGGGTGCGCAGCTCGTGGCTCATCGTCGCCAGGAACGAGCTCTTGGCGGCGTTGGCCTCGTCGGCCGCGGCGCGGGCGCGCTCGGCCTCCATGGTGCGCGCGGCAAGGTCTTCGTACGCGTGCTGAAGCTCGTCGTGCGCCATCTCCATCTCCGCCTGCGTCTCCTCCAGCTCGGCGGTCTGCTGTTCCAGCGCGTTGCGCGCGTCCTCCATCTCGCCGAACAGCCGCGCGTTGTCGATGGCCACGGCGGCGCGGCGGGCCAGCTCCTCCGCCACGTCCAGCTCGGTGCTCCCGTAGCGGCGGCCGGATTCGGCGTAGACCACGGTCAGCGCCCCCAGGGTGCGGCCGCGGGCGCTGAGGGGAATGCACAGGTACGAACGCAGCCCCAGCGCCAGGATGGCCTCCAGGTGCTCGGAGTCCTGCGCCGCGGCGCGCAGCATGTCGGTGGGGATGTCGGCCACGAACTCCGTCTCGCCCGTCTTCAGCACGTGATACAGCCCGTGGGGCGCGTCGCGCGGGGCGGGCCAGCGCTCCTGGATCTGCGCGACCAGCCGGATCTTTTCGGGATCGGTGTGCTCCACCGCGATCCGCTGCACCTCGCCATCCACCGTCAGCACGTCCACCGCGCACCAGTCGGCCAGGGCGGGAACGGCTAGCTGCGCCACCGTGCGCAGGGTGGTCTCGTAGTCCAGCGACGACGCCAGCAGCCGGCTGGAGTCCGCCAGGAGCTCGCGGCCGCGCTCGGCGGCCCGCCGTTCGGTGACGTCCGCCGCCGCGAACACCCATTCGCGGACGCCGCCGCCGGGCTCGAACACGGGCACGGCGCGCACCGCCATCGTGCGCCACTGCCCGTCGGCCCGGCACAGGCGGTACTCCAGTTCCACCACGCGCGACGCCTCCAGCGCCTCGCCCAGCGCCTGCTCCGTCGGGGGCCGGTCGTCGGGATGGATGCACTCCAGCCAGCCGCGGCCGCCGTAGCGCTCGAAGGGGACGCCGCTGTACGCCGACAGCTCCGCCTGGGGCTCCACGACGTGGCCCCGCGCGTCGGTGGTGAACACCACCCGCGCCGACGCGGCGACGAGAGAGCGGAAACGGGCCTCGCTCCGGCGCACCGCCTCGGTTTCGGCGGAGCGGGCGCGCATCCGCCGGTCCACCATGGCGCCGGCGACGGTAAGGGTCAGCAGCACCAGCGTGCCCACGATCACCCCGGCCGCCAGCCCCTCCGTCCTCAGCACGTGGTCCTGGGGAACGGTCGCCCGCCCGCCGTCGCCCGAGAACACGGCGGCCGCCATGGCCGTGTAGTGCATCCCCGCGATGGCGAAGCCCATCACCACGGCCGCCGCGCCCTTCATCCACCGGCCGTGCGCGGAATCGTCCGTGCGCCAGCGCATGGCCAGCCACAGGGCCAGGATGGACGCGACGACGGCGATGGCCACGGACGCGGCCACCAGCCCCGGCCGGTAGCCGATGCGCCCCGGAATGCGCATGGCGGCCATCCCCACGTAGTGCATTCCCGAGATGGCGGCGCCCATCAGCACCCCCGCGGCGGCCAGCGCGCCGGGGCCCACCCGCGCGCGGCTGGCCACCCACAGCGCGAGCAGCGAGGCGGCCACGGACACGCCCATGGACGCCAGCCAGAGCGGAACGTCGTAGGAGATGGGAACGGGAAGATGGAACGCCAGCATGCCCACGAAGTGCATGCTCCAGATGCCGATGCCCAATGCCACGCTGCCGCCGGCCAGCCACGCCAGGCGAAAGCGCCCCTCGGCGGCGGTCACGCGCGCGGCCAGGGCCAGGGCGGTGTACGACGCGAAGATGGCGATGAGAACGGAAAAGACCACCAGGGCGCTGTGGTACGTGCCCGTCATGAACGGATGTTCGGGAGGAGCGGAGAAGCCCGGATTCAGGGCGGCGTTTCGCAAGAAGGGCGCCGGGTGCGCCGAAACGCGGACGGCCCCGCTCGCGAGCACGCGAGCGGGGCCGTCGGGCGTACGCCGGAGGGGCCGGGGCTACAGGCCGCTCCAGGGGGTGAACGCCACCACCATGATGATAGGCACCATGGGAATGCAGAGGATGCCGACGAGCCAGAGAGCGATCTCCCAGTTCTCGTAATCCTCGCCGTCCACGTCGGTGGTGGCGGCCGTCGTGTTCGGGTCCAGGTCTGCCATCGGCCTCAGCTCAGCTGCCAGGGCCCGCGGAGGCGGGCTCGTTCCGGGTTTCGCCGCGCGGGGGCGGCCGCGGCACAAGCTATCATCCCCGCCCCGCGCTGTCCAGCGGGGCTAGCGGGCGGGGGCGATCCCCCGGTAGAAGGTGCCGGCGAAGTGGTCCGCCCGCGGCGCCAGGGGGCGCGAGCGGTCGCCCAGCAGCCATTCCAGCTCGATCTCCTCGAGCGCGCCGATGAACATCGCGCGGACGAAGGGGATCTCGGCGTCGGCGCGCACCTCGCCGCGCTCCACCCCGCCCGCCAGCAGCCGGTCAATGGCCTGCGCGTACAGCCGCATCACGGGACGCACCGCGCCGCCGAAGAACTTGGACGACTGGCGGGACTCCAGCAGCAGCACCGTGGCCAGGGGCGGATCGGCCTCGATGCTTTCGAACTGCAGGCGAACGAAGCGCGCCAGCCGCTCCTGGAAGGGCGCCTCGGCCTCCATCACCGCCCCGGCCGACGACACGAACTCGTTCACCCGTTCGCGGAACGCCGTCAGCAGCAGGTCGTCCTTGCCCTCGAAGTACAGGTAGATGGTTCCCTCGGCCACCCCCGCCCCCGCCGCGATGTCGCGGATGCGCGCGGCGAAAAAGCCGTGCTCGGCGAACACGCGCACCGCCGAGTCCAGGATGGCCCGGCGCCTGGCTTCGCGGCTTTCGGTGAGTGGGCGCTCATTCATGGCGGAAAGATAGTGGACGGAAGTACCGAGTGCCAAGTACCGAGTGCCAGGAAAGGCAAACGGCACTTGGCACCTGGCACTTGGCACTTGGCACTTGGCACTTGGTACTGCCGTTCAGAACCCCGGCTGCAGGGCGAACTGCCAGTGCCAGCCGCGGTCGCGCTCCAGCGGGTTCACGTACACGGCCTCCAGCACCGCGTACCCGAACAGGTTCACCCGCCCGCCCACGCCCATGCTGGTCATCACGCCACGCTCGTCCGCGCCCGGGGCCACGCCCCGCTTGAAGTTGGGCGAGCTGCGAACCACCTGCTGCTGCCCCGTGCCCAGGTTCTGCAGCGGCGTGTTGCCCCACGCGGTGCCCGCATCGAAGAAGGCGAAGCCCTCCACCGGCGGCAGGCCGAAGGAGCCGCCCAGCACCACCTGCTGGAACACAGGCACACGCAGTTCCACGTTGGCCACGCCCACCCGCGTTCCGATCAGCTCGTCGCCGTACAGGGTGCAATCGTTGCCCTGGGCCTCCTCGCTCTCCACGCAGCTGTTGCGAACGTCGCTCTGCGAGTACCCGCGCATCAGGAACGGCCAGCCCAGGTACAGGTTGCCCACCAGGGCCTCGTCGCGCCCGTAGCGCCCCACGTGAAGGCCGCGGAACGCCAGCGTGAACGGCCGCAGGAAGAAGTAGCGGCGGTAGTCGCCCGTAACGCTGGTGAACTGCGCCGTTCCCAGGGTGGGCGCCACCTCGAAGCGGTACCGCTGCCCCGCGAACGGCGACGTGTAGCCCTGCAGCGCGTTGTCGTACACCAGCGCGGCGGAACCCTCCGCCAGGTTGAACGCATCTCCTTCGTCGCGGCGCTCGTCGTAGGCGGTGACGCCGGTGGTCACGTCGGTAACCAGCTCGCGCACCAGCACGTCAGACGCGAACCGGCGTACGCCGCCGGAAAACTCCATCCGCTGCACCTGCGAGATGGGGTACTGGGTGATGCCCGCCAGCCGCGTGTCGAAGTAGCGGTACCGAACCTCCTGCTGCACGAACTCGGTCTGGCTGCGGTAGCCCTGGGCCCGGCCGCCGTACACGTACGGCACCCGCTGCGCCGACACGCCCCACGTCCAGCGGCTGGCCTGGTTCAGGTACAGGGTGCTGAACCCGATCTCCTCGATCTGCCCCTGCGCCTGCACCGTTCCGAACACCGTGTGCCGCCCCAGCACGTCGCTGAAGATGCCCGTGATGCCGCCGTACAGGCCGCCGCGGTTGAAGCCGCCCCCCGTGTTGGCCGACGCGCCGATCTGCGGCTGGCCCAGGTAGTCCAGCGACAGCCGCGGGCTGTACGGCCGCACCGTCCAGCCGGCCACGTTCGCCGCGTCGGGAAGGCCGAACTGGAACTCGTTGAGGGACAGCAGCACGCGGTTGTACGGCGCGTCCTCCGGGCGCGGCACCGGCGGCAGCAGCGCCGGCAGCGGCACGCCGGGAATTCCGGCCGCCGCCACCTGCACCGGCTCGGGCGCCGTCCCCGCCAGCTCGGTGGGGTTGCTGATGGAGTAGATGTTGAAGCCGCCGCGCTCGTACGCCGCGAACACCAGCCGGTCCATCCGCGACGCGCTGCTGATGGCCGGGCTGAGGTCGGTGATGCCGCTGACGCCGGTGAACAGGTTGGTCACCTGGGTCAGCGCCCCCGTGGCCACCTCGATGCGGTAGATGTTGTTGATCCCCTCGCGGTCGGAGATCACGTACAGTCCCCGTCCGTCGCTCGTCCACTGCGGGTTGATGTTCTTGCCGCCGTCCGCCCGCTGCAGCGTGCGGATCTCGCCGGTGGCGAAGTCCATCAGCCCGATCCGGTATTCGCCGAACGAAAGCTGGTCGAAGTCCGTCTCGCCGCGGTCGGTGGTGAACGCCACCGTCCGCCCGTCGGGCGAGAAGCTGGGCTGCATGTCGGCGAAGCGGTCGTTGGTCAGCCGCCGCGCCACGCCGGTCCGCGCGTTCACCGCGTACAGGTCCGTCACCCCCTGGCTGAGCCCCGACACCACGATGGTCGTGCCGTCGGGCGACCAGGTGGGGTTGGCGATCTCGTCCACGTTGGGAATCTCGAACTCTTGCAGCCGCCCGCCGCGCACGGCGTTCATGATCACCAGCACGTCGCGCCCGCCCCGCAGCGCCGAGAAGGCGAACATCCGCGAATCGGGCGACCAGGTGCCCGCCGAGTTGATGTAGCGAAGGCTGCCGAAGTGCGGATCGAACGCCGTGCCGCGCACCAGCCGCCGGATGATCTCGCCCGTTTCGGCGTTGGCGATGTACAGCTCCACGTCCAGGAACTCCAGTTCCGACAGGAACGCCACCTTGGTGCCGTCCGGCGAAAGCGACGGGGCCAGGTTGATGCGGCCGCCCTCGGTGCGAAGCGTGATCAGCGGGCGGGCCTCCTCGCGCGCCTCGCGCCGGTCGGCCAGCAGCGGCAGGTAGGTGCGGCGGATGGAGGTGCCCCAGTCGTCGACGATGTCTTCCAGCGGCACGTTCAGGATGCGCTGGAACGCCTCGGGGAAGGGCACGCCCTGGCCCACCTGCTTGAGGATCTGCCCGATGGCCGCGTCGCCCCAGCGGCCGCCCACGTAGGCCCAGAACGCCTGCCCCCAACGATAGGGGAAGAAGCTGGGGTCGTACGTCAGCTGCTCCAGCGTGGGAATGCGCCCGGTGAGCGCCGCGTCGCGCAGCCACATGGTGGTGTGCGCATCGACGGGGCCGATGGTAAGGTACTCGGCCATGCCCTCAGAGAACCACAGCGGGACCTGGTACCGCTGCGCGGCCTGCTCCAGCCCGCCCCCGGCGCGGCCCAGCCCCGAGATGTCGTACTGGAAGGCGTGCACCAGCTCGTGGCCCACCACGTGGTCCGTTTCCTCGTACGAGTGGGCCATGGGCAGGATGATGCGCTGCTTGAACGCCTCGGTCACGCCGCCCGTGCCCTCGCCGATGTCGCCGGAAAGGGTCGACGTCTGCTGGAAGTGCGGGTGGCTGGCGTACAGCACGAAGGGCTGGCGGTCCTCGAACTCGTGCTCCAGGATGCGCGACAGCCGCGCGTACCAGCGCTCGTTCATCCGCCCCACGTCGCGGGCGGCCTGCTCCTCTTCGGGATAGTAGTAGATGTCGAAGTGCGTCGTGCGCAGGATGCGGAAGTCGAAGGTGCGGTACTGCACCTTGTTCCTTCCAAAGTACTGTGCCTGTACGGGCGCCGATGCCAGCGCCGTGGTGCCGGCGCACAGCGCGAGCAACGCGGCCGCTGCCCGGAACCGGGTAACTGCGGACATGAGAGACTCCCTCGACCGGACGGAGGTGGATGTAGATCCGCGCTGCGCAGCTCCCCGGGCCGGGAAGCCAGGGATGGCCGCCGGGACTGGAACGCTGCGATGGATGCCGATGGAGACGAATGCACTTCCCGTTCCCACCGGCTGAACAAGGCTTCTACGCAAATGCCAACGCGCGGAGGGCCCCGCTCAGGACACCCGCGCCGCGGCCGCGCGGCCGGAGATGCTGTCCAGCGTCTTGTCGTCGGCGCGCTCGTCCAACAGCCAGAAGGCCAGCGCGGCCACCAGGGCCAGCAGTACGATGCCAATGATCCACGGGCGCGGCCCCGGCCCGCGCGCGCGAAGGTCGCCGTTCTCCATGTAAACGAGTCTCCCGGATGATGGTGGGTCCCTGCCGGGCGGGAACGGGCAGGACGTGTGCCGGACGGCGTCGGACGCAAAAACGCTCCGGCCGTGGGGCCGGAGCGTTCAGGTGCGGGTACCGCGAAGCCGGATCAGGCCATCGGGTGCCGGAAGGCGGCGGAGTAGCGGCCCGTCAGGTGGTGCTCCAGCTGGCGCTCGATGTCGTTGAGCAGCGAGCTGGCGCCGAAGCGGAAGAGGTTGGGCCGCAGGTAGTCGGTGCCCAGCTCCTCCTTCATCATCAGCATCCAGTCCAGCGACTGCTTGGCCGTCTTGATGCCGCCGGCGGGCTTGAAGCCCACCACGTGGCCGGTGCGCTCGCGGTATTCGCGGATGGCGCGCACCATCGTCAGGCCGACCGGCAGGGTGGCGTTCTCCGCCTCCTTGCCGGTGGAGGTCTTGATGAAGTCGGCGCCCGCCATCATGCACACCAGCGAGGCCTTGTGCACGTTGCGGAGCGTCGCCAGCTCGCCGGTGGCCAGGATGGTCTTCAGGTGCGCGGGGCCGCACGCCTGGCGGAAGGCGCGCACCTCGTCGTACAGCGCCTGCCAGTTGCCGGTGAGCACGTGGGCGCGGGTGATGACGATGTCGATCTCCGCGGCCCCGGCCTCGACCGAGGCGTGGATCTCCTCTACCCGCTGCTCCCACGGCGAAAGGCCGGCGGGAAAGCCGGTGGACACCGCGGCCACGGGGATTCCCGATCCGTACAGCGCCTCGACGGCGGTGGGCACCAGCGAGTGGTACACACACACGGCGCCGGTGTGGATGGGCAGGTGCGAAACGCCCAGCCCCTCCAGGATTTCGGGGCGCACGGGCTGGCGGGCCTTGGCGCACAGGCGCCGGACGTTGCCCGGGGTGTCGTCGCCGGCCAGCGTGGTCAGGTCCATCAGCGTGATGGCGCGCAGCAGCCAAGCCGCCTGCCACTGCTTCTTGACGGTGCGGCGGGCGGGGAGCGAGGCGGCGCGGCGCTCCACGGCGCTGCGGTTGACCCGGACGGCCTCTACCCAGTCCAGGTCCAGGGCCGTGCCCGGGTTGCGGTGCTCGTCGTGCCCCGGCTCGGGCTCGTCGGCGGGCCCGCTGGCGGGCACGGCGATCAGTCGGTTGTGCGGTAGCGTTGCCATCGGGTGCTGCGGGTACGCGTGAGCCGGACAATCTAATGCGACGCGGTGCGAAGGGCGAGACGTGCGACTGCCCGGCTTGCGGGAGCGAGTGAACCCGCCGCTTGGAAAGCGGACAGCCCCGGCTCGGCCCGCTCTCGCGTCCCGCTCGGGGCTTCACCTGCACCTGCCGAAGCGCCACTTGTCATCCCGATGGAGCGACCTCGGAGAGCCCTGCCCCGACACCATCGACGGCAGCGACTGAGGGATCCGCCACACACAAGGCGACCCTGCTCCGGAACGGCAGACGCATCATCGCCCAGGTGCCGTTCGCGCATTAGCGCGCATTGGCGTTACGCGCCCGGAAAACAGCGGACCGGCGCATTCCAAGGCCGGCAGCCGTTTGGCCAAGTGTGTGGCGGATCCCTCGGTCGCTGCAGTCTACGTCGCGGAGGCCGATTCGTCGTGGCCGCTCCGTCGGGATGACAGAATGCGCGCGGCACTGGCCGAAGCGCGGTCGAATTCTCCCCTCTCCCGCTTGCGGGAGAGGGGCCGGGGGAGAGGGCAGCCGAGGCATGCGCCGGAGCCCGTCGAACCACACCCAAGCCCGCCAGGGGACCCGGCCCAAGCACCGGTACCGCGCCTCGCGCACGGAACTGGCTCCCTTCCCCCGCGCAGTTTGCGGGGGAAGGGCTGGGGATGGGGGGCGCCCGCCGCATGCGCCGAGCCGTATCGACCCGCGACTGAAGTTCTCCCCTTTCCGCACCGCAGTACCGTGCGGGGAGGGCCCGGGGGAGGGGCCGCCTCAGCCCAGGTCCAGCTCCATCTCCACCTCCGGCGAGTACAGCGTCGGCGCGCGGAAGCGGAAGCCGGCCTTCTGGTACGAGCGCACGGCGGGGCGGTTGTGCGGCTCCACCGAAAGCCACAGGCGCCTCACGTCCATCGTGCGCGCCACCTCGGCCGAAAAGCGGTTGACCTGCGTGCCCACGCCCCGTCCACGCACCCCGTGGTCCAGGAAGATGGCGTACTCGCGCACGTCGTCGTCGCGGGTGGGCATCAGCATGGCATGGCCGGCCAGCTGGCCCTCGCTTTCGACGACGAGGTGCGTCCCCGTCGGCAGAATGGCGTCCAGCCAGCGCGCCACGCGCGCCGCGCCCTCGGGCGGAAGCCCCTGCGCCGCGCGCTTGGGGTGAAAGGCCTCGTAG
Organism: Longimicrobium sp.; assembly: GCF_036388275.1. Taxonomy (NCBI): domain Bacteria; kingdom Pseudomonadati; phylum Gemmatimonadota; class Longimicrobiia; order Longimicrobiales; family Longimicrobiaceae; genus Longimicrobium; species Longimicrobium sp. The sequence continues at coordinate 66,889 of NZ_DASVSF010000055.1, read as the reverse complement.
AACCGGTCCAGGGCGGGCCGGTCTTCGGGGGTGTAGGCGCGTACTGTGAACACGCGGCCGTCCCGGTCGTGAAGGGTGGCGGGAGTAAACGCCGGATCCGGGTCCGGCGCGGGGGGATGCAGCGGGGGAACGTCCATCTACCAGCCCAGGCCGTACCCGCGGATCAGCGGAAGGGCCTGCCTGCGCAGCGACTCCAGCGTGCGCCGGTTGGTCGCCTCGATTTCTTCGCGGCGCGGCACCGGCGCATGGTCCTCCCCCGGGTCGCGCACGCACTCGGGAAGCAGCACCGGCGCCTCGCCCTGCCAGCGGTCCAGCCACTCGCGGGGAACGCGGTTGGGCACCTGCTGCCCCGAAAGGCCGCCCCAGATCAGCGTCCACGCCCGAGGCACCACCTGCCAGATGGCGTACCCGCCGCCGCCCGTCGCTACCACGCGCCCCCCGCAGACCGAATCGGCCACCTCGCAAACGATGCGGATGGTTTCCTCGTACAGCCGGGTGCTGGCGCGCAGGTGCGTGAGCGGGTCCAGCGAGTGGCCGTCGCAGCCGTTCTGCACCACGATCACGTCGGGACGGTACGCCTCGATCACCTCCGGGAGCAGCTTCCGGTGGATGTCGAGCCAGGAGCCGTCCTCGGTGAAGGGCTCCAGTGGCAGGTTCAGCGAGTAGCCGTACCCGTCGCCCTCGCCCAGCTCGTCCACGAAGCCGGTGCCCGGGTAGAGGTAGCGCCCCGACTCGTGCAGCGAGAGGGTGAGCACCTCGGGGTCGGCGTAGAAGATCCCCTGCACGCCGTCGCCGTGGTGCGCGTCGTAGTCCAGGTACAGCACGCGCGCCTGGTGCTCGCGGCGGATCCACGCAATGGCGACGGCCAGGTCGCTGTACACGCAGAAGCCCGATCCCCGGTCGTGGTGCGCGTGGTGAAGCCCGCCCGCGATGCTGAACGACCGCTTCACCTCGCCCGACATCACCAGCTCCGCGGCGCGCAGGGTGGCGCCGGTGACCAGGGCCGTGATGTCGTGCATCCCCGGAAAGATGGGCGTGTCGTCCGTCCCCAGCCCGTAGCGCGCCGCCCCCTCCGTGCTTCCGCCGGCGCTGTAGCGCTTCACGGCGTCCACGTACTCGCGCGAATGGACGGCCAGCAGTTCCTCGTCGGTCGCCATCCGTGGCGCCACCATCCGGCAGGTGGTGCCGTCCAGCAGCCCCAGCGCCTCGATCAGCGAGATGGAAAGGTCCAGCCGCTTGGGGTTGAACGGGTGGTCGGGGCGAAAGCGGTAGCCGGTGACGGCCGGGTCCCACACCAGGGCCGAGGGTACGCTCACGCGCCACCCGCCCGGCGGAGGTCCGTTTCCAGCGACGGCCAGCCCACCTCGAACCCCGCCGACTCCAGCGCCTGGATCACCTCGCGCGGGTCGATGGTGTTCACGTGAAGGATGGCCACGCGGCGGTCGCCGTGCTTGCCGGGGGGCACGAGCATGGAGCAGACGTTCACCTTCAGCTCCTCGCCGACCACGTGCATGGCCCGCGCAAGCTCGCCCGCGCGGTCGGGCATGGACACCTCCAGCCGCGACGACGCGCCCGCGGGGCCCAGCAGCTCCACGAAGGCACCCAGGACGTCGGTCTCGGAGAGGATGCCCAGCAGGCGGCCGTGCGCGTCCACCACCGGCAGGGCGCCGATCCGGTGGCGGTGAAGCAGGCGCGCCGCGTCTTCCACTGCGTCCCAGGGACCGATGGTGATCACCTCGCGCGCCATGATGGCCGACACGGGCGTTTCGCTCACGAAGGCCGTGCTTGCCGGGTCGGCCGCGGCCAGGGGCGAGGGCATGGCCAGGCGGATGTCGCGGTCGGAAACGATGCCCACCAGCTCGCCGCCTTCCACGACGGGAAGGTGGCGGATGCGGTGCTCGCGGGTAAGCCGAAGGGCCTCCGCGAGCGACTGGCCGGGGGAGACGGCGACGGGGTCGCGCGTCATCCGCTTGCTCACCAGCATTGCTGTCTTGTGACGATGAAAGAGGCGCGGGCACGGCGGGCCGCCCGGTGGGGCGGCGCGCCCGCGGTTCGGCTAGAGGTCGATCTTCTGCCCCGGAAGGCGCCCGGCAAAGCCCGCCCGGGTGCACACCAGCGACACCTGCCCCGTGGTGTCGATCCATACCACGGCGTTCTGGCCGAACACCAGCCCCAGCTCCACCAGCAGCGGGCGGACGTCGCCGGTCAGCAGGAACCCGGGCTCGTCCCACGAGCCGTCGCCCCCGCCGTGTGCGTGGCTGCGGCGAAAGGGCACGCCCAGCGAGCGGACGTGCTTCAGCAGCTCCTGGTCGGCGGCGCGGTTCGCGTCGGCGTCGTGCTCGATGGACGCCGGGTTGTAGGCGGTGACGATGCCCCCCGGACGCAGCGAGGCGTCGGGCGAGGTTCCGTCCAGGCGCACCTCGAGCGTGCCGTTCGGGCCTTCGACGGTCCAGACGGTGCGGCCGTAGGCCTCCAGCAGGTCGGTGTCACTCAAGATGGCCGGTGCAGTGGACACGGTTCAGTAGCGCTGTTCACGGGCGAGCTCGCCCGAGGCGTCGTAGACGCGGAGTACGTTGGCGCCGCCGTCGTAGTCGGCGTCGATCAGCTGGTACGCGACGGCACCGTCGCGGTACACCTCGATCATGTCGGCCCGGCCGTCGCCGTTGCGGTCCGTCCACGTGGCCACGGGCCGCGCCCCGCCCACGAAGCGCACCAGGCGGGTGCGCGCGCCGCCGGGACGGGCGCTGCTCACGCCGTCGCCCACGGCGCGAACGCCGTCGAGGGCGCCGGTGCCGCGGAACCACGAGGACAGCGTCCCACGCCACTGGCCCGCCAGCGACGACGGGGCCGGCATGTCGGGCATGTCGCTCGAGGGCGGCGACCAGCTGTCCTGCGCCCGCAGGGTGGCTACCGCCACCAGGGTAAGGCCGACCGCCGCGGCGGCCGCCACACCAATCATGCGTCGCATGCGTCACCTCTTTCGGTTGAAGGGGAACGATAATTCGCTACACGCCCCGGACGCCAGTGTTCCGTTTCGCCCCTCGTCCGGTGCGGTTGACGAGTGCCGGGGCCGAGCGTCACTCCGGATCTGCGGCCCGGCGCGGAAGCGATCTGGTGGACTGGACGCAAGTCGTGACGCAGGTTAGCTTTCAGCGTTCCGGGCCACGTTCGTCCGCAGTTCCTCTCCTGGCTCCCCCGCTTTCCTCAGAAGTGCCATGGCTCGCGACAAGCCCTCGTACGTCATCACTCCCGATTCGTTCTCGCTGAGCCCCGCCGTCATGGGGCTGCCCCTGGCGCGCCCGTCGCGACGGCTGGCGGCCATGCTGCTGGACCTGCTGCTGGTGGGCATCCTGGTGAACCTGGGCGGCGTCCTCCTGGCCGTCGCGGCCGCGTTCGTGGCGTTCCGCCTGGCGGCCCGCCTCGCGCCCAAGGGCGCGGGACGGCTGGCGGGGCTGGCGCGCGTAGGCGTCCGCTCGTTCGGCGCGATCGTGCTGTTCATCGTGGCGCTGAACCTGTGGGACGGCGTCGGCGACTGGTTTCGCGGCTGGGGCGACAACGTCACCGTCACCACGGGTCCCGCCGCCGGGGCGCAGGCCGGGGTGAGCGCCCTTCGCGTGGCCCCCGAGCTGGTGCGCCTGCAGAACGCCCCGAGCGAAGCGGAGGCCCGCCGCATCGCACCGCAGGTGGTTTCGGGGCTTCGGCAGGCCGGCCTGTCGGAGGAGGATGCCGGCGAGGCGCTGCGGGACATCGTGGAAGACGCCGAGCAGCCCTGGATGGGCGCCGTCGTGGACGACGCGCTGAAGGCCGGAGCCCCGGCCAGCGTGGGGGCGCTGACGCTGCGAACGGACTCCCTCGCAAGCAGCTACGCGGCGGCGCTCGCCGCGGGCGACACGGAACGGGCGGAGCAGGTGGCGCCCCTGCTGGCGGCGCGCCTGGCGAAGGATACGCTCGGCCGCATGGACGAGCGCATCGACGAGTTGGGGAACGAGCTGGCCCAGGCCCGGCGGGAGCTGAAGGAGCACCAGAACGAGGGATTGGTGTCGCGGCTGACGGGCTTTCTGGACGAGATGGGGATCGGGTTCGGCTGGACGGGCCTGTACTTCACCGCGTTCCTGGCGCTGTGGAAGGGGCAGACGCCCGGAAAGCGGCTACTGGGACTTCGCGTGGTGCGCCTGAACGGTGAGCCGATGACGCTGTGGACGGGCTTCGAGCGCTTCGGCGGATACGCCGCCGGGCTGGTGACCGGCCTCCTGGGCTTCGCGCAGGTGTACTGGGACCGAAATCGCCAGATGATCCACGACAAGATCGTGGAGACGGTGGTGGTGCGGGAACAGCGGTAACGACGGTCACGACGGTAACTGCGGTCACTACGAAGAACGCGCCTCGGGGCTGGATGCCCGGGCCGAGTATCGGCGCTCGGCCGGGCTGCGCTGGAGGGCTTGGGTGTGGTTCGACCGGCTCCGGCGCATGCCTCGGCCTCTCCCCCGGCCCCTCTCCCGCAAGCGGGAGAGGGGCGAATTCGACCGTGCTCCGGCACATGCGGCTCATGCTGTCATCCCGACGGAGCGGCCACGCCGAACCGGCCCTGGCGACGTAGACCGCAGCGACCGAGGGATCCGCCACACACCCCGCGTGACGAACCGTAGCGGCGGCCCGCTCGAATCCATCCACGTCAGTCATCCAATGAAAATCACCCCCGGCAGGCCAGGCGCCCGCCGGGGGTGATGATGTTTCGCGATCCGCGCGTCAGTCGGCGGCGGGGATGGCCAGGCGCTGTCCGGGCTGGATCTGCGCGTCGGAAGCCAGGTTGTTGGCGCGGCGCAGGGTATCCACGCTCGTGTTGTACTGCCGCGCGATGCTCCACAGCGTTTCCCCGCTCGCCACCGTGTGATGCCGCCGCGCGGACCGGCTCCCCGATTCTGCCGCGCGCGCACTCGATGCCGTCGAGTTCGCCCGCTGGCCGGATGCGGCCGTCGAGGAACGGCGCTCGGACGATCCGGCCGACGACGAGCCGCGCTCGCCCGAAGCACTCCCCGATGCCGAAGTCGAAGCCCGGCGCTCCCTGGAGGCGGAGGAATCCGCACGAGAACCCGTGCGGCGTTCGCCGGAGCTGGACGTCGAAGCCGAAGCCCGTCGCTCGGCCGACCCGGTGGACGGCGTGCGCGCGGACCCGCTGCTGGCGGACGAAGCGCGGCGCTCACCGTCCGAGGCACGTGTGGAGGTGCTGGTGGACCGCCGCGCGGAATCCGGCCGCGACGTGCTCGCGGTGGCGGATGACGATGCGCGCGGGATGCGGAGCGTCTGGCCGGGCTGAATGGATTCGCTTTCCATGTCATTGGCCGCGCGCACGGCTTCCACCGTCACGTCGTACTTCCGCGCGATCCCCCACAGCGATTCGCCGTCTTCTACCTTGTGGGTGCGGCTCGGCGAGGCGCCGCTGGACGATGATGCGTTACGCGCAGACGGCGAGGAAGTGCCGGACGTCCCAGTGCGCGTAGAGGACGCGCCGCTGGACGACGATGCACCGTTACGCGACGACGATCCGCTCGAGTTCCGGGACGAGGCGCCGGACGACGAGTCTGATCGCGTCGTGGAGGAGGCCGAGCGCCCCGGCCGCGACTCGCCCGACTCCGTCCGGCGCGCCGACGACGAGCGCTCGCTGCTCCGCTCCGCCGAATTGCTGCGTTCGGGCGACGAGCGCGAGGCGGACGCGTTGCGCGACTCGGCGGAGCGGCCCTCACGATCCGAGCTGGCGGAGCGCTCGCCCCGGCTCTCCGACGACCGGCTCCTGGACGAGCGGCCTTCCGTGCTCGCCGAATCGCGCTCGGACTCGCGGCTCTCGCGCCGTGCCACACGCTCCGCGGGGCGCGCGTTCAGCGTGCGGGCGGCGTCGGCAAAGAGGCGCAGGCGCTCGCCGGGACGCAGGGCATCCAGGTTCGTGGACAGGTTCAGCGAGCGGATGCGCTCCTGCGAAACACCCGAAAGATCGGCAAGGCGCTGCAGTGAATCGCCCTCGCGGACGCGGTAGTACGAAAACCCGCCGCGCCGCCGGAACTCCGAATCGGCGTAGGCCTGCCGCAGGCCCGCGGCCTGCCCCGCCGGCACCCACACGAAGTAGTTGGCGGGCGCCACCTGCCGAAGCATGTGCGGGTTCAGATCCACCAGCTGCTGCACCGGAAGGTTGCCGGCCTGGGCCAGCACGGAAAGCGGCGTGGCCAGGTCTACCCGAATGCTGTCGTACGAGAAGCGCTCGCCGGGGCCGCTGGGCGCGGGATACCCGAAGCGCGCCGGGTCCTTGGCGATGATGGTGACGGCGTACAGCCGGGGAACGTAGTGCCGGGTTTCCTGCGCCAGGTCGCCGCGCTGCGCGAGGTCCCAGAAGTTCGTCGCATTGAACCGGCCCAGCCCGCGGTTGATGCGGCCGGAGCCCGCGTTGTACGCCGCCGCGGCGAGCGCCCAGTCTCCCCGGAACTCGCGGTTCAGCTGGCGCAGGTGGCGCGCGGCTGCGTGCGTGGCGCGCACCGGGTCCATCCGCTCGTCCACGAGCGAATCGATGCGCAGGCCCATCCCCCGCCCCGTCGCGGGCATGAACTGCCACATCCCCACGGCGCCCGCATGGCTGCGGACGGTGGGGCGGTATCCGCTTTCCACCATCCCCAGGTGGTGCAGGTCGCGCGGAATGCCGTACGATGCAAAGACGTCGCGCACCCACTCGTCATAGCGGTCCGCCTGCCGCAGCCAGCCGGCGACTACGGACTTGCGCTGGTTGACGAGGAAGTCCACCTCCAGACGCACCCACTCGTTGGCCACCACCGGCAGGTCGTACTGGGCCGTGCCCAGCAGGTCGCCGCCGATGGCCTCGGGACGGGTGCCCTGCAGCCCGAACCCCTCGCCGATGGGACGCAGCGTGTCGGCCGGGGGCGGCGGCGCCTGGACGACGGCTGGCGCGGGTGCCGGCGCGGCGGGCGGGCGCCCCCCGGTGCACGCGGCGGCACCGAGCGCGCTCAGCACGACGAGGCCGGTGGAGATCTTCCGGTGCATGTGGACTTCGGTACTGGGGAAAGCAGGAAAGCGAAAGCGCGGCCGGCGCACAACGCCGTCCGCCGCCGAAAGTAGTGCGGCCATTCGACTTCGGCCAGAGTCTTGACGCACTTCTTTGCATCGCAAGCCCCGACACGGGCCGCTGTCGCGACCCGCTCAGGGCTTCACCCGCACGCCCACGCGAAGTCCGGACGCGCCACCCAGACCGCCTCACACCGAAACAAGCCAGTCCGCGCAGGCGTTGACTTCGTGTGGTTGTTGCAGCGACGCAGCGACTTCAGTCGCCCGTGCCGGGGCCGGTGCCAGGCTCTGCTCTGCGGGGCCCCTTGCCGCCGCATTCGAGTCCTCGGGGTCCGTGACCGCTGCCGCGCGCCGGTTGAGAAGTGGCGCCTGGCTAGATCCTTCGGCCCGCGAAGGGGGTGCTGCGGGCAAATTCGGCCGCGCTTGGGCCTCAGGATGACAGGGCTCGGTGTGGCTTCGGGGTCAGGATGACAGGGCTCGTTGCGGTCTGACAGGATGAGCTTTCAGGACGGCAGAGCCCCGCCCGGACCCGCATCACGCCCGCCCTGCAGGGTTCGGGCTACGGCGCACAGCTCGCAGAGGCGGCCCAGGTATTCCGCCTCTCGCTCGGCGTCCGCATCCGGCCCCAGCGAAAGCCCGCGCAGCACCCGCCACCGGTGGAACGCAAGCTCACTCGCGATGCGGTGCATCTCGCGGCGGTCGCGCCAGTGCGTGACCCCGCCCCGGCGCCACGCCGCCATGCTGGCCTCCAGCCGCGCGCGCACCCGGCAGAGTGCCTCCAGCTCTTCACCGGTCAGCACGCCGTCTCCCACAAGCGAGGCGAGGTGCTGGCGCAGCACGCGTCCCTCGCGCAGCAGAGACAGGTAGATCAGCCCCAGCACCGCCAGGAACGCGGGCAGCATCACCGCCAGGTACAGGGCCAGGAACCAGCCCTCGAAGCTCGCCGCCAGGTTCCACAACGAGTGCAGCAGCACGGCTACGAGCAGCCCCAGCAGCGGCGCCAGCCAGCGCGTTCCCTGGCCGTGCCGCTCGCGCACGTACCCCAGCCCGATGCCGAACATGCTGGTGAACAGCGGATGCGCGAATGGCGACATCATGCCGCGCAGAAAGAACGTCAGCACCGAGCTTTCGTCGCCCCGCGCGATGGCGTCGCCGTAGTACTGCACGTTCTCGATCATCGCGAAGCCCAGCCCCACCATCGACGCGTACACCACGCCGTCGATCACCCCGTCGAACTCGTCCTTGAGCTCGCGGTACAGCAGCAGCAGCGCCACGCCCTTGGCCACCTCCTCGATCACCGGCGCGGTCACCAGGCTGCCGAACAGCTCGCCCGCGTCGGGCCCCAGCACCCCGCCTACCGCCTCTTCCGTCACCGAGTTGACGATCAGCGCAACGAACACGGCCACCGTGGCGCCCCACGCAAAGGTCTGCGCCAGGGTACGCGCCGGCTCCGGCTCGAACCTGTCCAGCCACAGGACGAGCACCACGTAGATGGGCACCGGCAGCGCCGCGACGGCAAAGCCCAGCAGGAACGCCCGCGGCCCCAGCTGCGACGCGATGATGGCAAGGCTCAGCACGCCGCAAAGCAGCGCCCCGCGCGTGAGCATGGGGTGCGGCTGTGCCTCGTGCACCAGGCGGGGGAACGCGGGAAAGCCCGTTTCCTGCGAGTTCATCGGATGCGGGAGGGGGGATCAGGCCAGCAGGCCGAACCGGTCATGCAACACCTTGCGCCGGTAGTCGAAGATCTGTTCCAGCTTGGGCGTCACCAGCCAGCGGCGCGCCACGCCGCCGCCCGGCGGCAGCGCGTAGTGCACGATGTCGCGCATCTCCACGCCGCCCGGAATCGCGCGGAACAGGTGCTGGTGATGCCAGAAGCGGTACGGGCCGAAGCGCTGCTCGTCCACGAAGCGCACCTGCTCTTCCACGTGCGTGATCTCCGTCACCCAGGTGACGGGAACGCCCAGCAGCGGGCGGACGCGGTAGATGATGATCATCCCCGCGTACATGCGCTCGGGCAGCGGCGACGTGACCTCGAAGCCCATCTCGGGCGGGGTGATCGTCGCCAGGTTGCGCGCGTCGGAAAAGAAGTCCCACGCCTGCTCCAGCGGAATCGGCACCCGCTGGGTGCGGTCGAGCACGTGCAGCTTCATCGTCGGCCCTCGTTCATCCCCGCGCGGCGGCCGGCGCGTATCGCCGGCCCTTCCACGTCACGCGCCCGCCGCTCAGCAGGCTGCGGATGATGATTGCCGCCATCACCAGCGCACCCAGCGGCGCCAGGGCCGCGTAGAGCGGGTTTTGCCCCTCGCGCCGGTACATGGCCGCCCAGAACCCGAGCGACACGGCCTGCGCCAAACCGGCCGCCGGAACCCACGGCGCGCCCACGATGCCCAGCGCGCCGCGAACCAGCACCAGCGGCGGCAGCAGCCAGAAGAAGAACAGGCCGCTCACCAGCAGCCAGGGCACCAGCACGGCGAGCGGACCCGGCGCCGTCCGCGTGGACGAGCTCGCCAGGTTCTTTCCCCACCCCTCCACGATTTCCGCCAGCGAGCGGTACATCCTCACCCGGAGGTACGGCTCGGCGTGCACCAGCACGGGCGCGTGGCCGGCCGCGTGAAAGCGCTGGGCCAGCGCCATGTCTTCCGACACCTCGTGGCGCACGGCGCGGTGTCCGCCCACGGCCTGGTACGCGTCGCGCCGCACGAGAATGTATCCGCCGAGCGCGATCTTGTCGCGGGTGCGGGGGGAACGGTTGACGCGCCCGGCGTCAGGGTAGCGGGCAAGGAACAGCATTCCCACCTGCGCCATCACCACGCGCTCCCAGAACCCGCCCAGCACCTGGCGCGGCACCGCCGACAGCAGCGCCGCCCCGTGCGCCCTCAGCGCCGCCACGCTCCGCCCCACCAGTTCCGGCTCCACGCGCATGTCGGCGTCGCAGAAGGCGATCAGCTCGCCCTCCGCCTGCCGCACCCCTTGCTCGCACGCCCACGGCTTGCCGAACCACCCGGCCGGCAGCGGCGCGGCATCGATCACGAGCAGCCGTGGATCGCCCTTTCCCGCCCCCAGCGCGACTGCCGCCGTGCCGTCCTCGGAAGCGTCGTCCACCACGACCACCCGCAGGCGGAGATACGCGGACGCCAGCAGCCCGCTCACGCAGTCGCCCACGTTGTGCGCCTCGTTCCGCGCGGGGACGATCACCGTCACCAGCGGGGCGTCTCCATCCGCCACCGGCGGGCACTCGTCCAGTCGGGGCCGCCGCCGGACGAACGCGGCCACCAGCACGGGAAGGAGCAGCCACGGAAGGGAGTAGAGCAGAGCCGCGAGCAACGGAATCCGGGTCTAGGGTGATCGGTGCGCCGCTCGAAGCTATGTCCAACCGCCGCCGCGTGGAAAGGGCCGCAAACCGCCTTTCCCCCACGCCCGTGCGCGGATTCACCACGACTCACCAGACGGGAAGGATCCATACCGCCGCGGACAGGCACGTCTCTACTAACGGCCGTCCACCCGAATCAAAAACTTGCATCTTCGGTTTTCATTCGGTACATTGACGCCCTCACGACGGCGGGTGTCAACCGGCGACTCTGGGGGGTGGATGGCGATGATCGGAGGTGAGCGAGCGGAGCTTGCGGCGTGCGCCGACAGTCGCGTCTCTCCCGCGCTCCAGCGGCGGATGGACGACGTGTTCGCGACGCTCTTCGCCAGTCGCCGGCCGCTGCCCGTCGACACGGAGGACGCGGACGAGCGGATGCGGATCTCGCCGCCGCGCCCGGAGCGGATCGCGATCCCGGCCGCCGATCCCGCGCCGCGGTGGGCGGATGCGGAGCCGGGCGAGGTACCCGCGATCGTCACTCGATGATCCGCCAGCACCGATCCGCTCACGCGGACCTCGTCCCATGGCGCTGTGGGCGCGCGGATGCACGCGCCTTGCCGTAGCCGCCGGCAGCGCGGACATTTCCGCCCCACGGAGCGCGTGCGAACGGGAGACGAGGACGGATGCAGAAAACGCTGCTGGTGGGGCTGGCCCACCCGGACGACGAGGTGGGGGCCGCGGGAACCATCCTGGCCCAGCGGGCGCGGGGCGACCGCGTGGTGGTGGTGTGGCTGACGCGCGGAGAGATGACGGAGGCGCTGGGCCCCATCCCCACCGCCGAGGTGGCCGCCCGGCGCGAGGAGCACGGCCGCCGCGCGGGCGAAATCCTGGGTGTGGAAACGCGGTTCATGGACTTCGCGGACTGCTCGATCGACGCCAGTCCCGAGAGCGCCCACCGCGTCGCCCGGCTGTTAGCGGAGATTCGCCCCGACGCGCTGCTCACCTGGGGCGACGCCTGGGGGCGCGGCATGCGCCACCCCGACCACCAGGCCAGCGGCAAGATCTTCCGCGACGCCATCACCCTGGCCCGCATCGCCAAGGTGGTGGGCCCCGGGCAGCCGCACCGCGCACCGGTGCCCGTCTTCACCTTTCGCGGCGCCCACTCCGCGCTGCCCGCCGTGGCGGTGGACGTGGAGCCCTTCCGCGAGCAGATCCACGAGCTGGGCCGCTTCTACCGGGAAAACATCGGCTTCGGCAACGCGGAATGGATCGACCGGCGGCTGCGCGTGACGGGCGAGCCGTACGGCCTGCGCTACGCCGAGGTGTTCGATGCCTGGGAAACGCGCGGCGGCATCGTTCCCTCGCTGCTCCCCGCCGAGTTCGACGATGGCGAGGTGCAGCACCCGGACCGCGAGGCGGGGGCGTAAGGTGCCGGGAACGAGAAAGGCGGCCCTCGCGGGGCCGCCTTTCTCGTTCGTCCGACGACTCCGTGCGGAGCTTACCGCGCGCGGTTGTACACCAGGCGGTAGGTAAGCGGCTGCGGCAGGCGCGGGCTGGTGATGGTGACGTTCATCGTCAGCGTGTTGCCGTCGGCGCTCACGGTGTAGACGTTCACGCGGCGGCCGTCCTCGGCCTGAAAGGTCTGCTCCAGGCGGCCGTTCTCCCACTCGGTGCTCACGCGGACGCAGTCGCCCTTCATCTGCGGGCAGGTGCGGCCGGTTTCGCGGTGCCACAGCACCGGCTGGCCGTTGGCGGGGCTGGAAACCGAGGGGCGCCCCTGCATGTCGACGCGGATGTTGGTGGCGTCGTGCGTCAGCACCAGCTGCGGGTACGCGGTGTTGGTGCTGCGCAGGCGCGGACGGGCGATCTGGCGAACGACCATGTTCATCCGCGCCACGGTGGTGTTGATCTTGGCGTTGATGTCGTCGCTCTGCTGACGATTGAGCGTCCACGTGCCCCGGAGCTGCGACTGCTGCGCCTGTACCGCCGACGGCAGGCCAAAGGCGAACAGGGCAACCAGCGACAGGCTCAGGATGCGTTGACGGCGCATGGCAAATCCTCCAAGATGCAGAGAGAAGTGGAACCGCGGCGTGCACCGCCCGCGGGCGGCGATGACCGTTCGAACGTTCGGTCGTGATGCAGGATGGGGGAAATCTAAACGTTTCCCCTCCAACGCGATAGTGGCGCGAAAGCACCAGGTACTGCGTACCCCGTGCGTCCGTCCTTTGGTTCCCTGCTGAAACCCGCGGCCCCGCCTTCCGTACGCAGGTTCCGTCCCCGCGCCGCCCCGGCGCGCCGTTTCGCTGCATCCGCATCCGTGAGCCCCGCATGACCGAGGCGCGCCAGACCCGCATCCTCACCGGCATCGACCCCCGCAGCTGGGAGCACCCGGCCGACCGCGCCGCGCTGAACGCGCTTCGCAAGATCCCCGTCTTCGACGAGGTGCTGCGGGCGGTGTTCGGCTTCTTCGGTGAAAAGCCGCTGCGGCTGGCCTTTCTTTCCGCCTCGGTGCGCGTGAGCCCCACCCAGTTCGGCCGGGTGCACCGGCTGTACGGCGAAGCCTGCCGCACCCTCGACGCGGAGCCCTGTCCGCTGTACGTGCGCCAGGACGTAACGTTCAACGCCTTTGCGTACGGCATGCAGAAGCCGTTCATCGTCATCACCTCGGCCACGGTCGACGCGCTGGACGACGACGAGCTGCGGTTCATCCTGGGGCACGAGATCGGCCACGTGATGAGCGGCCACACGCTGTACCTGACGATGATGACGGTGCTGTACCAGCTGGCGACGATGGGCTTTCCCATCGTGGGGCTGGCCGCCCGCGCGGTGCTCGCCGCACTGATGGAGTGGCACCGCAAGGCCGAGCTCAGCTGCGACCGCGCGGGGATCCTGGCGGTGCAGAACCCCCAGCCGGCCATGCGCACCATGCTGAAGTTCGCCGGCGGCGACTCCGGCGACACCAACCTGGCCGACTTCCTGGCCCAGGCCGAGGAGTACCGCGAAACCGGCGACCTGGCCGACCAGGTGTTCAAGGTGCTCAACGTGCTGGCGCTCACGCACCCGGCGCCGGTGATCCGCGTGGCCGAAATGCGCACCTGGTTCGAGAGCGGCGCCTACGAGCGCATCCTTGCGGGCGACTACAAACGCCGCGGCGAACCCGAGCCCGCATACGCGCAGGACCTGTCCGCCGCCGCCGCGAGCTACCGCGACAGCGCCCGCGAAACCTTCGCCAACGCCCAGCAGGCGGCCCGCCGCGTGGTGGACTCGTTCCGGCAGGGGTTCAGCGGCCCGCGGTAGCACCGGGCTCCTTCAGACGCCACGATGCGCACTCCCGCAGGTTTCCTTTCGGCGGCGTGTTTTCAGGGTTTTTGCGCGGCGCGGGGCGCTCTTCGGACCGCTGGACATTCAGCCTAACATCCTTCGCTACAAGAAGTTGGCGCCAGTGGACGAGAACTCCCGGCGCTTGTCCGGGCGCAGCGGCCCGTGCACTTTGCAGCCTGATGGGCCTTAAACCCAGCAATGGCGCCGCCGGAAGTGGAACCGGGTTTGCATCAGGGGTGCGCGGGGCGGCCGAGCGGCCGCGCCTTATCTCAACAGCCACTCGTGGAGAGGCCCAATGAACAAGTCGCAGTTCATCGATCAGGTCGCGGACAAGGCCCAGTTGAGCAAGGCGGCGGCGCAGCGAGCGGTAGACGCCATCTTCGACACGGCCGAGGGTGCCATCTCGGGCGCGGTGCACTCGCTCGGTGAGGTTTCCATCCCCGGCTTCGGCAAGTTCAGCAAGAAGACGCGCGCCGCCCGCACGGGCCGCAACCCGCGCACCGGTGCGGAAATCCAGATCCCGGAGCGCAGCACCATCTCGTTCTCGGCCGGCAAGAACTTCCGCGAGGGCACGCCCTCGGGCAGGCGGCGCGCGGCGGGTGCCGCGGCCGGCGCGGCGGTGGGCGCGGCCGCGGGTGCGGCGGTGGCGGGTGCCGTGGCGGCGAGCGGCGGCAGCAAGGGTCGCGGCAAGAGCACCGGCGGCACGGCTTCGGCCAGCACGTCGGGCGGAACCGGCACGCGCAGCGGCGGCGCCTCGAGCGGCACGACCGGCGGCAGCACCGGAGGGTCGACGGGTGGCAGCACCGGCGGCACCACGGGCAGCGGCGCCAAGGGCGGATCGAGCGGCGGCGCGGCCAAGACGGCCCGCGGCGGCGGCAGCGGCGGGGGCACCCGCGGCGGGCGTGGCGGCGGCGGCGCGAGCTGACCCACCGCACCGCGCAGGCGAGGCCGCGTCCCACCGGGGGCGCGGCCTCGCGCCGTTCTGGGGGCGGCCGCGGCGTTCACGCCCGAATCGTGCATCCACCCGGCGAAGTCCGTTTTCCGAGCAGGCCAGTCAACCGCATCGCGCCGCCGTCTGAATGTCAGAAGCCCAGGTTCGCCGCGTAGTCTGGAGATCCGCCGACGTCGCGCGGATCTTCGTCATGGGAATGCTGTTCCTGTTCCTGTGGCGCTTCTTCTGGTTGGTGCACGGCGCGGTGTTCGTCGTGCTGCTGGCCATCCTGATCGCCATCGTCATCCACCAGCCGGCGCGGTGGCTGGCCAAACACGGGCTGCCGTTCCGCATCGGCCTGGTGCTGATGGTGATTCTGTTCGTGGGCAGCATGGTGGGGCTGCTGTGGGCCATGATCCCGCAGGTGGTCAGCCAGATGCGCGTGCTGGCGGTTCAGCTTCCCGCGACGGTCGAGCACGCCCAGACGTGGCTGGGCGAAGAGACGGGCCAGGGACCCAACTCGGAGTTCGCGCGGAACGTCACCCGCCAGTTCACGGACTTCGTTGGGCGGTTCGTTCCGCTGGCGTTCAACATGATCACCACGGTGCTGGGCTCGTTCGCCATCATCGTGCTGGCCAGCTTCTTCGCCGCGCAGCCCAACCTGTACCGCTCGCTGCTGCTGGGGCTGATCTCGCCCGAGGTGCGGCCGCAGTGGACGCGCATCTACGACGAGGCGGGCCGCAGCCTGCGTTCGTGGGTGATCGGCAAGGCGCTCACCATGCTGCTGATCGGCGTGGTGACGTACGTGGGGCTTACGCTGTTCAAGATTCCCGGCGCCCTGGCCCTGGCCGCGTTCGCGGCGCTGATGGAGTTCATTCCCAACTTCGGCCCGACGATCGCCGCGGCACCGGCCATGATGGTGGCGCTCACCATCTCGCCCATGACGGCGGTGTACGTGGCGCTGTTCTACTTTCTGCTCCAGCAGGTGCAGAACGCCATCACGGTTCCGCTGGTGGAGCAGCGGGCGGTGAACATTCCTCCCGCCGTGCTGCTGGTGTGGCAGCTGATGCTGGCGTTGGGGTTCGGGCTGATGGCGCTGTTCGTGGCCACGCCGCTGCTGGCCGTGATCGTGGTGGCCGTGCGGGTACTCTACGTGGAACCGCAGGAGGCGCGAAGCCAGTGGGACCGCCGCGAGGCGCTGGCGGCGCAGGAGCGGAGCGAGGCCTTGGCCGATCCCGCGTCCACCGTGCTCGACCCGCCAGTCGCGCCACCCCTTGGCGAGGACCGGCCGCCCTCCTCGTGACGAGGACGAGCCCGGCGATGTCATCCCGACGGAGCGGCCACGGAGAACCAGCGGCCACAACGAGGACCGCAGCGACCGAGGGATCCGCCACACACCTCGCGTGATGCGTCCCAGCGGCCGGAACGCCCGAGCCTATCTCCCGTGGTCGCCTCGGAGGTGAGGGAGTTGATGCCAGGTTGGGCGACGCATGGGGTACCGCACAGCCTGACATCCGACGCAACGGCCGGTGCGGTGCGTCAGGGCGAGTGTGTGGCGGATCCCTCGGTCGCTGCAAAATGTGATGCAGACGCAGCTTACGCGTGGCCGCTCCGTCGGGATGACATGTGCGCTTCGGCAGGTTCGGTCACATGGCGGGATGACAGGTGCGCTTCGGCAGGTTTGGCATGCGCGATCTACGGCCCGACCGGGACGCGCCAGCGGACCGCTTGGAGCGATCTGTGGCGATCCCTCAGAGCCTCTCGCAGGGAAGGGCGCGCATCATCATCTCTTCCTGACGGTACTGCTCCGCCAGCCGCTTCCCGAAGGCGGACCACCAGTCACGATCCAGCTTTTCCGCCATCACCTCGACGGTCACCACGTCGTCGCGCGCCAGGTCGCCATCGTCGTCCTTCCACGCGCCGGCCGCAGGTGCGCGCAGGTGAGCCGTCACCCCGCCGAATCGCTCCGTCAGTTCCACGCGCAGCGCGTCCAGCCACGCCCGGGGGAACGGGTTCCCGTCGTTGTCGCGCAGCGGAACCAGGATCTGAACCAGGTGCATGGGCGATGTCGGGTGAAATGAGAACGGGGCCCGCATCCACTGGGCCCCGTCCAAGAATCTCAAATCGCGCGGCTACTCGCGTATCCGTAGCGTGACCGGCGACGAGAGCCCCACCTCGGCGGTGGACCGCACGCGGTTGATCACCTGCTGAAACCAACTGGGGCTGCGGCGCGCGCCGCCGTTCTCCATCACCATCTGCGCAAGCTCGATCACGTCGGCGTTGCGCATGCGGATGCAGCCGTGGCTTTCGGCCTGGCCCAGGGAATCTTCCTGGTGCGTGCCGTGGATGTAGTAGTCCGGCGCGCGGAAGAAGATCTTCACCCGGCCCATGGGGTTGCGCGGGTCGCCCGGCGCGCGCGCCCGGCGGTTGCGCGCCCACGCGGCATCGGGCGGAACCCACCGCGGATTCCAGATCAGCCGGCGGACGTTGAACGAGCCGCGGGGCGTGGGGTGCTCGGGCTTTCCGATCGCCACCTGGTACGTCCGCTCCACCTCGTCGCCCCGCATCACGTACAACTCGCGCTCCGACAGGTCGACGACGAGCGCGAACGGGCCGGTAGGAGTCCGGCGCTCCTCCGCCGCCTCGCTGCGCACCGTGGTACTGTCCTGCGCCCGGGCCAGCCCTCCCCCGAACAGCACACCCGCAAACGCCAGCGCCAACGACACTCCCCGGACTCGTGCTCTCAGCATAGATAGCGCTTCTGCAACGGGTTACGAGACACCTTCTGGACAGCTCCAAGGGAAGGATCGTGCCAAACATCTGAAATCCTTCGCATCGGCTACCATCGTGCCCCTCTTCCCCGGCCCTGCCCCGCCCCGTATCCTTCCGCCGCATCCACCCGATGATCCGCCGGACTCCCATGCGCTACGCGCTGATCTCCGACATTCACGCCAACCTCCCGGCGCTGCAGGCGGTGCTGGCGTCCATCGCAGCCCGGGGCGACGTGGACGCGACGTATCACCTGGGCGACCTGGTGGGATACGCGCCGTGGCCGCACGAAAGCGTCGACACCATCCGCGCGGCCGGCATCGCGGGCGTGGCGGGAAACTACGACTCCACCGTGGCCGCGGATTACAAGCACTGCGGCTGCAAGTACGAGGACGCCCGGCAGGAGGAGCTTTCGCACCTGAGCTACGCGTGGACGCGCGAGCACGTGTCGCGGGAAACGAAGGCGTTCCTGGCCGCGCTTCCGTTTCGCCTGGACCTGCGGCCCAACGGCGGCCACGCGCCGGGGCCCCGCGTGATCCTGGTGCACGGTACGCCCACCCTCAACACGCTGTACTGGACGGCGGACCGCCCGGACGACTTCTGCCTGAAGATGGCCGCGCAGGCGGGCGCGTCGGCCGGTGACGTGATCTGTTTCGGCCACACGCACGTGCCGTGGCACCGGGAGGTGGGCGGCATCCATTTCGTGAACACCGGCTCGGTGGGGCGCCCCAAGGATGGCGACTGGCGCGCGGGCTACGTCGTGCTGACGGTGGATGGCAGCGTGCTCGTGGAGGTGGTGCGCGTGGAGTACGACGTGGAGCGGGCGATGGAGGGCATCCGCCAGAGCGAACTGCCCGACGACTTTGCCGATCAACTGCGCCGGGGCGGATCGCCGCGGCCGGACACCAACACCGGAGGCGACACGTGACGGACCTGTACAGGCGCGCCGGCGCCGAGGCGCTGGGCACATTCTTTCTCGTCCTGATCGGCCCCGGGGCGGTGATGGTGAATGCGCGGACCGACGCGCTGGGCCACCCCGGCGTGGCGCTCGCCTTCGCCTTCGTGGTGACCGCGATGGTGTATGCGCTGGGGCACCTTTCGGGCGCGCACATCAACCCGGCGGTGACCATCGGGCTGGCGTCGCGCGGCCGGTTCCCCGCACGCGAGGTACTGCCCTACGTCCTCGCCCAGTGCGCGGGCGCCACCCTGGCGTCGTTCGCCTCGCGCGCGGCGCTGGGCAGCGTCGGCGACGTGGGTGCCAGCCTACCCTCGGTGCCGCACGGGGCGGCGTTCGGCGTGGAGTTCCTGCTTTCGTTCGTGCTGATGTTCGTGATCATGGGCGTGGCCACGGACGAGCGCGCCACGGCGGGCGCGTCCGGGCTGGCCGTGGGCGTGACGATCGGCTTCTGCGCGATGGTAGGCGGGCCGCTGACGGGCGCGTCGATGAATCCAGCGCGGACGCTGGGTCCGGCGCTGGCGGGAGGTGGATGGGAGGGGCACTGGATCTACTGGATCGCGCCGATCGCCGGGATGCTCGCGGCGGCGTGGGTGTACGATGCGCTCCGGCCGGCGGGTCGCGCGGGCGTTGTCCCGACGGGCGTGCCGCTGGGCACCGAGGGACCGATCGACCAGGGACGGCGCGTGTAGCTCGGGCTCGAGGGTCGGCTGAAGAAAAGAGGCGCGGGGGAATGCTCCCTCCGCGCCTCGTCGTCGTTCCCGAGCCGCCACCGGCCGATCAGATCTCGCCTGCGTCCGAGAGCGCGTGGTGGTCCTTGTACATGCAGCGGTCCTGCACCACGCGGATGCCGGCCTCCTGCAGCCGCGCCGCGGCCTCGTCGTTCCGGATGCCGAGCTGGAGCCAGACGGCCTTCGGCTTGAGCGCCAGGAGCTCGTCCACGTGCTTCGCCACCTGGTCCGAGCCGCGGAACACCTGCACCAGGTCCGGCGCGGCGGGCAGGTCGCCCAGGCTGGCGACCGCGCCGGGGTAGCCGTCCCGGGCCAGCTTGGGGTTCACGGGAGTGATCTGGTACCCGTGGGCGGCCAGGTACATCGGCACGCCGTGCGCGGGGGCCATCGCATCGTCGTCGCCCTTCATCCCCAGCACGGCGATGGTCCTGGTGCTCTTGAGGATCTCCACCGCTTCCTGCGGTACCGCTTCCATCCGTATCTCCCGATTGCTGGTCGACCGCTGATTGCTCGGCGGCCCGGCGGGCCAGTTCCGTGCCGCGTGGCGAGGGGCGTTTCAAATAGCTGCGGCGCATGCCTCGGCGGGCCCCTCCCCCGCCCCTCCCCCGGCAAACTGCGCCGGGAGAGGGGAGAACTTCGAACCGGGTGAGGCTGGCAGCCGGTGAATGCCTTGGCAGCCCCCTCTCCCCGACCCTCTCCCCCGCTTCGCAGGGGAAAGGGAGAATTCGATCGCGCGTCGGCTGGCCTGGTGCACTGGATTTCGCGCGCAGTCCGCGAAGGCGGACTTTGGGCCGTCGTTGCCGCGACGCCGCGACTTCAGTCGCCCCAGCAGGGCTGGCGGCCTCGAGATGCTAATACGTGATCAGCGAGTGCACGGGATCGTCGACCAGGCGCTCGCGGCCGCGCAGGAAGCCGAGTTCCACCACGAAGGCGAGCTCCACGACGTGCGCACCCAGCGCGCGGACCAGCGAAGCGGCGGCATTGGCTGTGCCGCCGGTGGCCAGCAGATCGTCGACCACCACCACCGACTCGCCCGGGAGCAGCGCGTCGCGGTGGATCTCCAGCGTGTTGGTGCCGTATTCCAGCTCGTACGACTGGCTGATGCGGTCGGCCGGCAGCTTCCCCGGCTTGCGCACCGGCACGAAACCCACGCCGAGCGCCACGGCCAGCGGCGCACCGAAGAGGAAGCCGCGCGACTCGATGCCCACCACCGCGTCCACGTCGCGGCCTCGGTACCGCTGGGCGAACGCGTCCACCACGTCCGCCAAACCGCGCGGGTGCCGCAGCAGGGGGGTAACGTCGCGGAACAGGATGCCCGGAAGAGGGAAGTCGGGAACGTCGCGGATCAGCGCCTTCAGGTGCTCCATGAGTGTGTTCGGATCGCGGGGGTAGATGCGCGGCGATGGCCGAAAATGTAGAAGGCAGCGCGGGTGATGAACAGCCTGAGCGTTGACCCGGGCCGGTGCGCGCCCTATCTATCCCGCCGAGCGCACACCGACCCGGGCACGCCATGCTGTTCTACCGCATCACCGACGGAATTCGCGTCACCGCGACGCCCTACTACCTGGAGGCGCACTCGGACCCGTCCGAGCCGCGCTTCGTTTTCGCGTACGGCATCCGCATCGAGAACGTGGGCGACCAGCCGGCGCGCCTCCGGTGGCGGCACTGGTTCATCCACGACCCCGCCGCGGGCGACAGCGAGGTGCAGGGCGAGGGCGTGGTGGGACAGGAGCCGCTGATCGCGCCGGGAGGCGTGCACGAATACCAGAGCTTTTGCGTGCTGCGCGGGCCCGAGGGCCACATGGAGGGATACTACGTGATGGAGCGGCCCGACGGCGCCACCTTCCAGGCCGCCATCCCCCGCTTTCTGCTCAGGAGAAACCAGGCATGACCCGCCGCCTCCCGGCGTTCGCCGCGCTGCTCCTGGCGCTCGCCGCCTGCGAAACCGGCAGCGAAAGGAAGCCGGCGGTCAGCGTGCGCCTGCGCACCACCCCGGGCGATACCATCGCGCCGGGCGATTCGCTGCACATGAGCGCCTGGGTGATCAACCGCGAGCGCGAGCCGCTGAAGCTGGAGTTCGAAAGCCAGTGCCAGGTAGAGATGTTCGTGCTGACGGAGGACAAGTCGATCGTCCACCCGCCCGGCGGCGGCAGCACCTGCATCAGCACGCCCACGTCGCTGGAGGTGCCGGCGAACGACTCCGTGCGCGTGGACGATGCATGGCTGGCGGCGGCGCCCCAGCCGGGCGAGTACGCGGCCTACGCGGTGGTCTCCAGCTATCACGTCACCCGCGGCGAGCGCCGGGACTACAAGCTCAGCCACCGCTCGAACATCGTGACCTTCCAGGTCGCCCGGCCCCCGAGCTGAACCGTCTGACGAACTAACCGAACAACGGCCCGGCGCTCGTGCGTCGGGCCGCTTTCGTCTGCGCATCCGCTCGGCCGGACCGAATCAGGCGGCGCCGGACTCCAGGGTGGCCTGCAGCTGGATGTCGACCCCGGCGAGCGCCTGCGACACGGGGCACCCCACCTTCGTGGCCTGCGCGATGGACTGGAACGTCGCGTCGTCGATCCCGTCCACCCGCGCCGTCACCTGCAGCTGCATGGTAGTGATCTTGAAGCCCTCGCCCACCTTGTCGATGGTGCAGGCGGCATCGGTGTGCACCCGCGTGGGCGGCGTTCCATTCTTCTCCAGCCCGAGGGACAGAGCCATGCTGAAGCACGCCGCCTCGGCCGCGGCCAGCAGTTCCTCGGGGTTGGTCCCCGGCTCGCCCCCGAATCGGGTGCCGAACGAGTAGGCGCCCGCGATGGCGCCGCTCTCGCCGCTGAAGCTGCCGTTCCCCTTCTGCAGTCCGCCTTCCCACGTCGCGCTCGCCCTGCGTGTCGGCATCGAGATCTCCCCGTTCCAAAGGTTTGGTCGCTGATCGCGAAAGCCGCCGGGTGGAAGCACGAACCGGGCCTTTGGCAACGGGAGCCGAGGCGTCGACGCAACCCGTTGGCAGATTGACAGATGCGCCCACGTGGGCACACCGTTTGCCACTGCGTGCGGCCCCAACGTCCACGAAACCAGGAGGATGACGATGAAGAAACCGCTGAACGCGCGGGCGCACGGAATGATCGACTACACCACGGTGGCCACGGTAGCCGCGGCGCCGCGGGCCCTCGGCTTTCCGCGCTCGGCCGAGGGGCTGGCGTACGGGCTGGCCGCCGGGTACCTGGGCCTTTCGCTGATGACCGACTATCCGCTCGCGGCCAAGCGCCTGCTGCCCTTCAAGGGCCACGGCGCCGCCGAGGTGGCCATCGGGGCCGCCCTTCCCTTCCTGCCCTGGCTGCTGGGCTTCGCCGACAACCGGCGCGCCCGCAACTTCTTCCTGGGGCTGACGGCGGTGACGGCCGTTTCGGCGGCGCTCACCGACTGGGACGCGCCCGACGCCGACCACGAGTCGGGCGGGACCATGGAAGTGAACCTGGACCGCGACCTCGCCCGCGCCTGAGGTCTCCCGGGGGACGAAAGAAGGGCGGGCGCCGCGAGGTGCCCGCCCTTTCTGCCGCCAAGAACGAGGAGAGGCGCCGACCCGCGGGGGCCGGCGCCTCTCCTCGTCCCGGTAGTCCGCTACTGGTACTGCACGTAGAGCGGTTCCGGGTACAACTGGATCAGGTCCCGCGGCGTGGTCAGCGGGCCGCCGCCCTTGGTGTCGTTGTGGTAGAAGTTCTTCCACCCCGTGAACTGCACCGGGTGCCGCAGGATGTAGTCCCGGTACGAGTCGTACTTCAGCCACGGCGCGCCCCAGCCGTCCATGTGCATCACCACCTGCACCTCGGGACGCAGCTGCACGTTCTCGGCGTCGGGCACCATGCCGCGGGTGAAGCGGTGGATGATCAGCACCTTCGGGGGCAGGTTGTGCTGCCGCACCATGTTGGCCAGGTACTCCGAGACGTAGTTGATGTCGCGGGCGTACATCGTCCCGATCTTCCGGCCGGGAACCACCCCTTCGCGCATGTAGAACTCCGGGTCCACCGCCAGGTGCACGTCGGGGTTCTTCAGGATGTACTCGAAGCGCGGCAGGATGTTGCGGATGTCGTCGGTTCCTACCTGGATGTCGACGAAGAAGATGCCGTTGATGGACTTCGCCATCTGGTAGATGGAATCCACCGTCTTGTCGCGGGCCTGGATCCGGTACTTGCCCGAGGGGCCGGGGTCGCCCTGCGCCACCACGGCCACCATGTGCAGCCCCGGGATCACCGGCGTGCCGGGATCGGCCTGCGCCCACGCGTCGGCCTGGCGCCGCAGCCGGGCCAGCATGTCGTCCCGGGGGAACTCGCCCAGGGCGCCCATCTTCTTGGAGCTCGGGTTGCCGTAGTACACGATGATACGGTTGCACGGCAGGAGCACCCCGTCGCGGAACTCCGGCATCCGCGGATACCACTTCTGCTCCTTGGCGAAGACGGGGTTGCGCCCCGCCCCGGGTGCCTTGGCCGCGGAGTCGGCCTGCATCGCCTGGGCCGCCGAGTCCAGCCGCGCCTGGCGCCGCTGCATGCACTGCTGCGCCTCGGCCGCGCTGTTGCCCATGGCGTACTTGACGGCCGGGCGCGCCGCGGCGCTGTCGTTCCCCGACTTGGCCGCGCCCGTGTCGCCCTTGGCGGCACCCTTTCCTTTTTCCGTCCCGCCGCCGTTGTCGCCACCGCACGCGGCAAGCGAACTAACCAGCGCGGCCAGGGCCAGGCTACGCGAAATTCCGTGCTTCAACGTTTCTCTCCTCCGTTCGGGGCCGCCGCCGGGGCGCCCGTCGCCATTTCGAACCCACGACCTTCCCCCGCGAACGGCAAGGGCCGCGCCGCGCCGCCGGACTACTGCCGTACGGGGTGCCCCCGCGCCGCCAGGTACCGGCGCGCCTCGGCCAGCGTGTACTCGCCGAAGTGGAAGATCGAGGCCGCCAGCACGGCGTGCGCGCCGGCCGCCAGGGCGCTGTCCAGGTGCTCCAGCGCCCCCGCGCCCCCGGACGCGATCACGGGAATGCGCACCTCGCGGGTGACCGCCTCCAGCAGCGGCAGGTCATAGCCGTCGCGGGTGCCGTCCCGGTCCATGGAGGTCAGCAGGATCTCTCCCGCGCCCAGCTCCTGCGCCCGCCGCGCCCAAGCGACGGCGTCGATGCCCGTCGGCTTCCGGCCGCCGTGCGTGTACACCTCCCACCCGCTCTCCGCCTGACCCGTGGTGGTGCGCCGCGCGTCGACGGCCACCACCACGCACTGCGAGCCGAAGTGGTCTGCCGCCCGCCGCACCAGGTCAGGGTCGGCCAGCGCGGCGGTGTTGACGGCGACCTTGTCGGCCCCGGCGCCCAGGATGGCGTTGAAGTCGTCGACCGAGCGAATGCCGCCGCCCACGGTGAACGGAATGAAGATGCTCTCCGCCGTCCGGCGGATGACGTCGAGCATCGACGCCCGGCCCTCGTGGCTGGCGGTGATGTCCAGGAAGCAGAGCTCGTCCGCGCGCTCGGCGTCGTAGCGGACGGCCTGCTCCACGGGGTCGCCCGCGTCGCGCAGCCCCACGAACTGGATGCCCTTCACCACCCGCCCGTCCTTGACGTCCAGGCAGGGGATGATGCGCTTCGCCAGGCTCATCCCAAAATCTCCAACCGGCGCAGCATCCCTTCCGTGAGCGTGCCGCGATAGACGGACTCCACCGGGCCCCGCAGCACGAGCGACCAGTCGTCGCGCACGTGCACGTGCAGGGTGCCCCCCGGCATGCGCACCGCCACCTGCCGCTCCGACACCATGCCGCGCCTCACCGCCGCCGCGGCCACCGCGCAGGCGCTGGACCCGGAGGCGCGCGTCTCGCCCGCCCCGCGCTCCCACACCCAGGCCTCCACCCCGTCCGGCTCCATCGGCACGGCGAACTGCACGTTGACGCCGCGCTCGAAGTTCGGGTGGGTGCTGATCTGCGGCGCCCGGCGGCGCAGGTCGTCCAGGTCCAGCTCGTCGGCGAACACCACGCAGTGCGGGTTGCCGATGGACACGGTGTTGATGCGCACCACGTCGCCCGACGCCAGTTCCAGCGGCTCGTCCTCCGTTTCGCGGTCCGGCCCGGGAAGGCCCACGTCGGCGCTGCGGAAGGTGGCGGTGCCCATCTCCACCTCCACCGACAGCACGCCGTCGCTCGACACCTGCAGCACCTCCATGCGCACGATTCCGCCGGGCGTTTCCACCGTGAAGGGCGCGCGCTCTTCCACGTCGCCCTGCTCCAGCAGGTACGCTGCGAAGATGCGCAGGCCGTTGCCGCTCTTCTCGGCCTCGCTGCCGTCGGGGTTGAAGATGCGCACGCCGAAGTCGGCGGCGGACGAGGGGACGCGCGCCAGGATGCCATCGGAGCCCACTCCCGTGTGCCGGTCGCAGAGCAGGCGCACGGCGGGCGGCGTCAACTCGAAGCCCAGGCCCTCCATCGCCAGGGCGACGTAGTCGTTGCCTAAGCCATGTCCCTTGAAGAAATCAGTCACGCGTTTCGCCAGACCACGGGTTGATGAGCGGTGCGCCCCACCCCGCGCAGTGCCGCTCGTTGCGGGTGACCAGCGTCAGGTTCAGCACGATCGCCGTCGCGACAAGCAGGCCATCCGATTCGGGGAGCCCGCGGCCGGTGCGAACCGCGTCCGCGGAGATTCGTCCCCACTCCAGCGCAATCGCCTCGTCTACGGGGATCGTCCGGTCCTTGTAGTTCACCGGGAGTTGCTCCCCCAGCCACAGCCAGAGCATGTCGGTACGCGGGCCTGGAGGGCGGAGAATCACGCCCCGCCGGATCTCCCCGTACGAGAGCACACTAATCGCGAGTTCGTTCGGAGGCTGAGCGTTGATCCATTCAGTCACGCCCAGGTTGGGGCGTTGGCGCACCGTCTCGGAGAGCACGTTCGTGTCGAGGAGGAAGCGCATCTCACTGATCGTTGCGCCGCATGGCCGCGTCCCACTCTTCTTCCGAGATCTCTCCCGTGCGAAGCGCATCCGCAAGGGGGGAGTTCTGCATGAAGTTCATGAACTCCAGACCGGGATATTCGCCCGGGGCCAGATCCTTCTCCCAGGGCAGAGCCCAGCGTTGGGCCCCTTCATCCCACTCCCATACCCACTGCCGATCGCTGCCTGGCTCGCCCGGGGCTGGCCGCTGCGCCGAGTGGACGGGAGCGTCACGGCGCTCTGCCGGAACGTCTGGCTCACGCTTCGCGACTGATCCGCCGTCCCGCAGGTTCTTGATACGCGCGAGGAACGACGGCCGCGTTCTCCGCTCTCCAGCCGCAGCTGGCATCGCCTGTGACGCCCGTTTGGCCGAGACGCCGAGCAAGCGATCGTACTCGCTCGCTGCGATCACGACCACGGCGTCCTTGCCGTTGGACAGGCGCTGCGGCTCCTTCGTCAGCGCCAGCCGAACCAGTTCCCGCAATCGATGCTGCGCGTTCTTCAGCTTCCAGGTGTGCATCGGCCTCCTCCCGTAGACGTCGCCCCCACTCTCCTAAGCGGAACGGTAAACGGGATTTACGAGCCGCGCAACGAGCCCGAAGCCGCCACAAGCGGGCACTCCGTACGCACCAGCGGCGCCATCGGAGCGTCCGGGTTCAGAGCCGCGAGAAGTTCCCCAGGATCCGCAGCCCGTCTTCCTGGCTCTTTTCGGGGTGGAACTGGATTCCCCACACGTTGTTGCGCCCCACGATGCTGGCGAAGGCGGCGTCGTACCGGCAGCGGCCCAAAACGGTCTCGCTGTCATCCTCCATCACGGCGAACGAGTGCACGTGGTAGAACCAGCGCGGCTCCGGCCCCGCCACGCCAGCCAGCACGGGATCGGCCTCGGCGCCGCGGATGAACTCCACCGAGTTCCACCCCACGTGCGGCAGCGGCAGGTCCGTGGGAATGCGGCGCACGGTGCCGGCCAGCATCCCCAGGCCGCTCACCCCCGGCGCCTCGTCGCTGCCCTCGTACAGCAGCTGCATCCCCACGCAGATGCCAATGAAGGGCCGTCCGGCCGCCACGTGCTCGCGGATGGCGTCGCCCAGCCCTTTCTCCTCCAGCCGCGTCATGCACTGCCCGAAGTGCCCCTGGCCGGGCAGCACGAGCCGGTCGGCCGCGCGCGCCACGGCGGGGTCGTCCGTCATCGTGACGGCCGCGCCCTCGTGCTCGAACGCCTTGGCGACGGAGCGCAGGTTTCCCGCGCCGTAGTCCAGCAGAACGACGTGCGGACGGGTCACAGCGCGCCCTTGGTGGAGGGCACCTCGCCCGCGCGGCGCTCATCCATGCGGGTGGCGGCGTCCAGCGCGCGCGCTGCGGCCTTGAAGGTGGCCTCCACCACGTGATGCGCGTTGTCGCCGCGCAGCCCGTCCAGGTGCATGGTCAAGCGCGCCTCCATGGCGAATCCGCGCCAGAACTCGGCAGAGAGCGCCGCGTCGAACTGGCCGATCATCGGCTGGTCCATCGGCAGGGGCACGTCGAAGTGCAGGAACGGCCGGCCTGACACGTCCACCACGGCGCGGACCAGCGCCTCGTCCAGCGGTACGGTCGCGTCCGCGTAGCGCACGATGCCGCGCTTGTCGCCCAGCGCGTCCAGGAAGGCGCCGCCCAGCGCGATTCCCACGTCTTCCACCGTGTGGTGCGCGTCGATGTGAAGGTCGCCCGCGCACTCCACCTCCAGGCTGAACATGCCGTGGCGGGCCAGCGCGTCCAGCATGTGGTCGAAGAACCCGACCCCCGTGCGGACGCTGGCTTCGCCCGTCCCGTCCAGGTCGATGCGGACGCGGATCTCCGTTTCGCGCGTCTTCCGCTGGCGCTCTCCCGTGCGGCTCATCCCTGTTCCTCCGTCATGATCGTACGGACCGCGTGCAGGAACGCGTCGTTCTCCGCCAGCGTACCTGCGTTCACGCGCAGGCACCTGTCGAGCATGGGATACTTGGATACGTCGCGCACCAGGATTCCGTACTCCGCCAGCAGCCGATCGAACAATTCCGTGTGCGTAATCCGGGGCGACTCCACGCGGAACACCAGGAAGTTGGCCGCGCTGGGATACACGTGGAGGCCGGGGATCGCGCGCAGTGCTTCGTGGATGCGGTCGCGCTCCGCCGCGATCTCGTGCACCATGGGCGCCAGCTCGGCGCGGCAGCGCAGCACCTCGGCAGCGGCCACTTCGGTGAAGAAGTTGATGTTGTACGGCAGCTTGGCCTTGTGCACCTCCGCGGCGAGAGACGGATGGGCCAGCATGTACCCCGCGCGCAGCCCCGCCATCGCCATCGCCTTGCTGAAGGTGCGCAGCACCACCAGCCGGGGGCGCGCATCCAGCATGGGAATGGCGTCGAACCCGCCGAACTCCACGTACGCCTGGTCCAGCAGGATCAGCGCATCCGTCTCGTCGTGAATGCAGCGGATCTCGTCTTCACCCAGCGCCGCACCGCTGGGATTGTTGGGCGTGCAGAGGACGATGACGGCGGCGTCCGTCTCGCGCGCGGCGCCGATGATCGCCTCCACGTCGAACGACAGGTCGTCCTTCAGGGGAACGGAGGCGACGGTGCCGCCGTTCACCTCCGTCATCAGCCGGTAGAGCGTGAAGGTGGGCTCGGGGATGACCACCGACACGCCGGGGCCCACGGTGACGGAGAGCACCGCCTGGATCAGCTCGTTGGAGCCGTTGGCCACCAGGATGCCCGTCGACGGCCAGCGCGTGGCTTCGCTGACGGCCTGGATGAAGTTGGAGGCCACGAACGGCGGATAGCGGTTCCACGGCCGCTCGGCGAGCTGGGCCTGGATGCGCTCCTTGAGCGCCCGGGGCACGTCGTACGGGCTCTCGTTCTGGTTGAGCTTGATGCGCGGCTCGTACGGCTTGAGCGTGTACGCGCCCAGGGACCGCACCGACGGCTTTACGTGCCGCAGCGCCGCGTCGACGTCAGGGGACTCAGTGGGATCGATTAATTCGGTCATCTCGACTGCCATTTCCTTCCTGAAACGACGGCGGGCGCAGTGAGTGCGCCCGCCGTGCCAAGCCGCCCGGACCCTCCGTGCGGCTCAGGGCCGTACGTGGATGATCTGGTCGCGGCGCGTGCCAACCGACACGTACCAGATGGGCGTCTCCGTCAGCTCCGAGAGGCGGCGGAGATACGCCTGCGCCGCCTCGGGCAGGTCTTCCCAGCGGCGCGCGCCGGCCGTGGACGCCTGCCATCCCGGCAACGTCTCGTACACCGGCTCGGCGGCCTCCAGCAGCCCCAGGTCGCCCGGAAAATCATCCAGCTCCTGCCCCTCGGCGCGGTACGAGATGGCGATTTTCAGCTCGGGAAGCGTGTCGAGCACGTCCAGCTTGGTGACCGCCAGCCCCGTCAGCCCGTTCACGCGGGCGGCGTAGCGCACCACGACCGCGTCGAACCAGCCGCAGCGGCGCGGGCGGCCGGTGGTGGCGCCGTACTCGCCGCCCAGCTCGCGCACCTGCTCCTGCATGGGCGAGGGGAACTCGGTGGGCAGGGGGCCTTCACCCACGCGGGTGGTGTACGCCTTCACCACGCCGATCACGTCGTCCACCATCGTCGGGCCAATGCCCACGCCCAGCGCCGCGCCGCCCGCCGTGGTGTTGGACGAGGTGACGTACGGATAGGTGCCGTGGTCCACGTCCAGCAGCGCGCCCTGGGCGCCTTCCAGCAGCACCTTCTGCCCGGCGCGCAGGGCGTCGTGAATCACCCGCCCGGTATCGACGGAGATGGCCAGCAGCCGCTCGCGGATGGAGCCCACCTCCTCAATCAGCGCCGCCTCGTCCACCCGCTCGTTGGACTGAAACAGGTGCAGCCGCTCGTTGACGCGGGCGGCGGCGCGGCGAAGCGCCTCCTGGGCGCGCGTCCAGTCGCGCAGGTCGGCCAGGCGAATGCCCTGGCGCGCGACCTTGTCCTCGTACGCCGGGCCGATCCCCCGCCCGGTGGTGCCGATCTTCCCCGCGCCGCGGCGCGCCTCGGCCGCGCGGTCCAGCACCTTGTGGTAGCTCAGCAGCAGGTGCGCGCGCCCGCTGACGCCCACGCGGCCCTCGGCGTCGATGCCGCGGGCGGTGAGCGCGTCCAGCTCGTGGAAGAACTGGAAGGGATCGAACACCACGCCGTTGCCCAGCAGGCAGCGGCGGCGCGGGTGAAGGATGCCGGACGGGATCTGGTGAAGGATGAACTCGTCGTCGCCCACGTGCACCGTGTGGCCGGCGTTGCTGCCGCCCTGGTAGCGCGCGACCACGTCCACGTCCTCGGCCAGCACGTCGACGATCTTGCCCTTGCCCTCGTCGCCCCACTGCGAGCCGACGATCACCACGCACCGGCTGCCGTTCGGTTCCCTCATCTGCCCAGTCGCCAAGCTTCTGTCCCGTTCAGTCGCACGAAAAACGCGG
Source organism: Longimicrobium sp. (assembly GCF_036388275.1). Taxonomy (NCBI): domain Bacteria; kingdom Pseudomonadati; phylum Gemmatimonadota; class Longimicrobiia; order Longimicrobiales; family Longimicrobiaceae; genus Longimicrobium; species Longimicrobium sp. The sequence goes on along the minus strand of NZ_DASVSF010000055.1, from coordinate 36,446 downwards.
CCCCATCCCGCAAGGGTGGGACCGCGCGTTGACGTATCCTGTGCGCAATCTGCGAAGCCGCCCGGCGGGTGTCAACCGCAGGAGCGCGGTTTCTCTACACGCTCACCGGCCGCCTCGATTGCCTCCGCTATCTCACGCGCGACTTCTCGGTCCATGGTACCCGCGAAGCGCAGCAGTGCCGCGCCTGAACCGTCACGGCGCGGAGACTCGCCGAGAGCATTTGCGTAATCCAGGACTGCGCGCTGCTGTGCAGGGTCCAACTGCGCCAATCGCTCGCTGATTTCCTGTTCGAGTGTTGCCACGACTATCTCCGGCTTCCGATTCAGCGGATAGTTACGCCTCGCCCATCATCAGGCCCTCGATGCTGTGCGCCTGCACGATGGGCTCCAGCTCCTCCACCACGCGGCAGGTCAGGTGCTGCTTCACCTCGTCCGGCAGCGCCTCGTAGTACGCGCGGCTGAACTGCAGGTCGTGACGCTCGGAGTTGTCGGCACCGGGGGCGTCCACGCCCAGCACCAGCACCGGGCGCGACTTCTGGCTGAGGTTCGCGGTGCCTCGGTGGATGGTGAGCGCCGACCGGGCCGAGATGTCGCCCATCTTGGGCATCTTCCGCTGCGCCCGCTCGAGGTAGCGAGGATAGAGCGACTTGGCCGGAAACATCTCGTGCTCGAACCCCTCGGGCGTGTCCCACTGCGTGCCCGGGGCGATCTCGAAGGGCCCCATGTCCTCGAACACGTCGACGGTGGTCACGTTGAACGCCAGCGAGTTCAGGCGGCGTCCGATGAGCGTGTCTTCGGGCGCGGGAAAGTCGCGGTGCCAGGGCTGGTCCTGCGCGCCGGGCCCGGGCACGTCGAACCCGATCTCCACGATCTTGTACTCCGGCCCCAGCACGGCCGTGCACACGGCCACCACCCACGGATGCGTGACCAGGTCCACGAACCCGCGGATCTTTTCGGGATGGATCTCCACGTAGTACCGCTTGGGCCCGCGCCCCACCGCGCCGCCCGGGCGCTTGAGCGCGTCCTGGAACAGCTCCTCGATGTCCTCGCCCAACTCCTGCACCCATTCGCGGCTGAAGGCGCCCTTGTAGCCGATGATACCGTCGCCGTACAGGCCGCCCATGATGGCGGAAACGTCGAACTGGGCCTGCACAGGCTGCGGCGCGGGCGGGGCGACGATCGTCTCGGTCACGGGACCTCTCCTGGAATGCGGGGCTGGGGGACGCAAAAGGCAGGATGCAAACTGGGCACGCGCCGCCGCGGGCGCAATCGGCTCGGGGTCAGGGGTCTTGGGGCTGCACCGTGAGGCCGCCGTTGCGCAGGTCCAGGCGCATGGGCGTGCGGACGACCTCGTTGGGGCCGGCGGATGGGGACGGCAGCGTGTGCCGCGTGAACGTCACCACGTGCGGGCCGCGCCACACGGGGTCCGACGCGCCCCATTGGGTGCCGCCGTCCAGCCCCCACTCCAGTTGCAGGTGCGTATCCGTAACGCGCCAGACCCGGATGTGGTTGGGAGTGTACCCCGCGATCAGGTCCACCGACGCGGTGGCGATCCGCCGCCCGCCGGGCGCCACGGCCGGAAACCCGTGAACGTCCGTCGTAGCGCCGGTCTGCTCGTGAAGCAGCACCACGGCGCTGCCCTCGTAGTAGCCGACTTCCACGACGTGGTGTCGGATGGAGGGCAGGTATCCAGCGTAGACGTACCGTTTTGCGCTGCCGCTGTCCGACGTGTCGTTCACGAGAGCAGTCGTCTCCCCGTTGCCCAGGCGAATCGTCAGCCGCTGTCCCCGGCGCTGCACGCGGCCACCGGCGTTCGCGATTTCCCGCGCCTCTACCTGGGCCATGCAGGCTCGCCGCTCGTCCCCGGTGCAGCGCGCGAACGGAGCGTAGGCGGCCGACTGCTCGTCCGGCGGCTCCGGACGGGCGCAGGCCGCCGCAAGGAGGATGACGAAGATCGACAGCGTGGGGCGCATCGTTCGATGGATGGAGCTCAGGTCCGCTTCCGCAGGCACCAGGTGGTCATCGCCCGCAGGTTCTGCACGTTGGTCGTCTTGATCGGCTCCGCAAGCGTGGCGCCGAGGGATTCGGTGCGCTCCAGCAGGCCGGCTTCGTCCATCAGGAACCGCTCGCTGCCGTCCGGCAGGCGATAGCGGCCGGGCGATGAGGACGGCAGCCGCGACTCCAAACCGATGCTGGTCGCCAGGCGCGCGAAGAAGAGGCCGCCGGGCCGCAGCACCCGCCACATCTCGTTCAGCATCGCATCGAACTCCCGTTCATCGCTCGCGAAGTGCAGCACGGCGCTGCTGATCACCGCGTCCATCCGCTCGTCCCCGTACGGCAGCGCGTCCACCTCGCCAACCTGGAAGTTGTCCGCATGCAGTGCAGGAGCCAGTTCCGCGGCCATCCGGCGCACCCGAGCGATCGCGCGCTCATCGCGATCGACGCCGAACACCTCGTATCCGCCACGGAGGAATGGCACCAGGTTGCGGCCGGATCCGCATCCCGCGTCCAGGACGCTCCGCGCGGAGTCGAACGCGCCCTTCAGGAGCTGGTCGAACAGGTAGATGTCGATCTCTCCCACCGCGGCGCGCAGGGCGGCCGATGGCGGGCTTCCCGCGGAGAAGATCGTCATCGGGCGGTCAGCGTTTGCGAGCCGATCCATCGCTCGCCCGGCGCCACGTAGACGGGAGACCCGGCCGCCGCGGCCTCGATGCAGAGCATCCGCAGGTGCCCGTCCGGCTCCATGTCGGCGAGCTTGGCGGCAGCCTCCGCACCGGGGTTCCAGACCACGATGTCGGCGAAGCCGGTGGATGCCACCTCGACGGTGCGCCCGCCTTCCTGCAGTTCGACCACCCGGGGCGCGTTCAGGTAGACGCGATCCACCTCGCCGTCAATCCGCAGTTCCCGCTCGCGGTCCTCCGGCTCCGTCTCACCCGCGGCCTTGTCGCGGTAGCGCGTCCCCTGCAGCCCCACGATCGCCGCCTCCCGCACGTCATAGACGCGGAGATAGGTGTGCAGCGCGGCCGTGAATGAGAACGGGTCCTGCCCCGTATTCCCGACGACGAACTCCATGGAAATCGACGCCCCCGACACGCGGACGGTCATCTCCGCGACGAACGGGTGCGGCCAGATCGCCCGCGTCTCCGCCGAATCGGCAAGGCGAAAGACGGCAACGGCTTCCGAGCCGGCTTCGAGGGAGACCAGCTCCCACGTGGTCAGCCGTGCGAAGCCGTGCTTGGGCAGCGGGCCCTGCGTGGCGAACTGGGGAAAGCTGATCGGCACGCCGCCACGGATGGCCGTGCCCTCGCGGAACTCCGACCGGCTGCTCAGGAACAGCCGGTCGCCGTCCTCGCCCGCGGGCACCCACGAGGTGACGTGCGCACCGTGCAGGCACACCACCGCCCGCGCGCCGTCGCCAGTCACGAGCGTGACGAAGGGCAACCCGCCGGGGCCGCTCTGGACGATGCCGTCCGATTGCGAGTTGTCCATCATGGTCGATTCAGGGTCGTGAGACGGGCCCCACCAGTGCCCGGACGATGTCTTCCACGCTGTCGAAGAACAGGGCCGGCGATTGGGCGCGCAGGCTCGGCGGGCTGGTGTACCCCCACGCCACCGCGCCGAAGTCGATGCCGGCCGCCTGCGCCGCCTCCGCGTCCCGGATCTCGTCGCCGATGCTAATGACGTGCGCCGCCGGAGTGCCGCTGCGCCGGAGCACCCGCCGGAATCGCGCCCGTTTGCCGAACATCGACGCGCCGCACTCCACGTGCGCCATCAGCCCCGCCGTTTCGGTACCGAGCACCCGCCGCACGTTCTCGTACGAGTTGGAGGTGACGACGGCCAGCTCCACGCCCGCATCCGCCAGCGCGTGAAGCATCTCCGGAACTCCGGGGAACGGGCGCAGGGTGTGGATGTCCTGTGCCATCCACGCGCGCATGTCGCGGGCGACCAGCGGCAGCCGCCAGGCGGGAAGGCGCAGGTGCGCCATCATCTGACGCGCGCTGTTTCCACGCAGCGACTCCACCTCGTGCTCCTCGATGCGCTTGAACCGGTGGCGGTCCGCGAGATCGTTGAAGCGCTGGAGGAACCAGGGAAACGAATCGGCCAGCGTGCCGTCGAAATCGAAGATGGCGAGCCTGTAAGCCGTCACGCGTCGAGATTCCTTCGGGAGAACCGCGAGATTTCGCAGGGAGATGCGCGGTGAAATCGGACGCTAGCCGCGGGCCGAGTCGGGCGGGGGGAGCGGGCGGGCGACGCCGTCGTGGACGATCACGGCCTCGCCCTGCATGGCGCGGCGGATGGCCTCTTCGCCCTCGCGCGCCTCGAAGCTGCGCAGCGGCAGCGTGACGGTGAACACCGAACCCTGGCCGGGTTCGGACTCCACGCGGATGGCGCCGCCCAGCAGCCCCAGCAGCTTGCGGACGATGGAAAGCCCCAGCCCCGTGCCGCCGTACTCCCGCGTGGACGACTGGTCCACCTGCCGGAAGTCGTCGAAGATGCTGGCCAGCTCGTCCGCCGGAATGCCGATGCCCGTGTCGGCCACCTGCACCTCCACCCCGCCCTCCAGCTGGCGGGTGCGCACCGACACCGTCCCCTCGTGGGTAAACTTGATGGCGTTGGAGAGCAGGTTCAGCACCACCTGCTTCACGCGGAAGCGGTCGGTGACCAGGACGGGGAGCGCTTCGGGAACGTCCACCCGCAGCTGCAGCCCCTTCCGCCGGGCCAGCGGCTCCACGCCGTCCGTCAGCTCGCCGATGAGCGAGGCGATGTCCAGCGGCTCCAGGTGAAGCGGCATGCGCCCCGCCTCGATCTTGGCCAGGTCCAGGATGTCGTCCACCAGCTCCAGCAGGTGCTCGCTGGACGAGTGGATGCGCACCAGCGCCTGGTCCTGGCGCGGGGTGAGGTCGCCGTAGATGCGCTCGCGGAGAAGCGAGGTGTAGCCCAGCAGCGCGTTGATGGGCGTGCGCAGCTCGTGGCTCATGCTCGCCAGGAACTCGCTCTTGTGCCGGTAGGCGCGCTCCAGCTCCTGGCGCTGCCAGGCGAGCTCCCGGTTCTGCTCCTTGAGCTCGGCGGTGGCTTCGCGGATGGAGTGCTCCAGCCCAGCGTTCACCCGCGCCAGCTCGGCGGCCAGGCGCGCGTTCTCCACCTCGTGCGTGAGGTCGTGGAGGATGGAGACCACCGCCGCCGTGGCCCCGTCGCCGTCGCGGATGCGCCCGGAGATGAGCTCGGCGGGCAGGTCCTGCCGCGACGACGGCTCGCGCAGGTCCACCCGCGTAACCGCCGCGGCCTCTTCGCCCAGCGCGAACTCCTCGACCGCGGCGAAGAAGCGGTCCGCGTTGGCGGCGGCCGCGGCGTCGGGCACGCCGCCGGGGATCGCCTCGGGGCGAAAGATCCGCTGCGCCTCGCGGTTCATCATCACCACGGCACCGCGGTGGTCGGTGACCACGACGGGCGCGCCCACGTGCGCCAGGATCAGGTTCAGCTGGTCGCGCTCGCCGCGGGCGCGCACCTCGGCCTGCTGGGCGCGGCGCACCTGGTGCCCGAGCTGGTTCGACGTCTTTCGCAGCTCGGTGACGTCGCGCAACAGCGAGACAGTGGCGTCGCGCGGCACCGCGGCCCCCGCCGGCAGCGGCGCCGGGACGGCCTCGAACAGCAGCTCGTGGCCGGTGTCGGGGTCCACCAGCGTCAGCTCGCGCGCCTCCACCATCGGCGGGCGGGGGCGGGCCAGAAAGGAGGTGAACAGGAAGTTGTTCACCTCCACCATCCGCCGCCGCTCGTCTTGGTCGCCCGGGTTGGCGTGAAAGAGCGACCGCGCGCGCCGGTTCTCCAGCAAAATGCGGTTGCCGCCGTCCGTCACCAGCACCGGGTCGGCCAGGGCGTCGCAGATGGCCGAGAACAGGCCGCTGCGGCGCTCGGCCTCGTCGGCGCGCGCGCGAAGCTCCTCGTTTTCGCGGCGCAGGCGCGCCAGGTCGTCGGACAGGGGCTGCCTGGGCAAGTGGAAGGTCAGCGGAGCGCGGAAACCAGCGCCAGCGCGGCGATGGCGACGGCCACGGCCGACTTGGCGGCGACGGCCACCAGCCGGCCGAGGAACGCGCCCCACCCCACGCGCACCGCCGAGCCCAGCTCGGGGTTGCGCCAGTCCTTGGTCAGCGTCAACTCGAAGATCGCCGCGCCCGCGAAGGCGCCCACGAACGCGCCGATCACGCTGCCGATGACGGGAACGGGGACGCCCGCGATGGCGCCGACGATGCCCCCGATGATGGCGCCCCACCCCGCGCGGCGGCTGCCGCCGTACTTGCGCGCGTACCGGCCGCCCAGCGAAAACTCGATCACCTCGCCGATGGCCGCGAGCACGGCGGCGAAGATGATCGTAGGCCAGCCGATGGTGGCGAAGCCGCTGGTCCAGCCGTATACGCCCAGCGCCGCCACCTGCACCCAGGTGCCGGGAAGCCCGAAGGGAACCAGGACCAGGCCGAAGAGCTGCGCGGCCACGAGAAGGGCGTACGGCATGGGATCAGAAGTAGGATGGTGACACGCCCGCGGGCGGCGCCGAACCGGCCGCGGCGCTGGCGGCCGGCCGGCCGCCGGCAAGCATGTTCAGCTTCAGCTCGAAGTCGCTGGGATTGGTGGCCGCCGCCTTGGCCACCGCGTAATCCACCTGGTCGCTGGCCACCAGGTCCATCAGGCACTGGTCGAAGGTCTGCATTCCGTACGTCGCCCGTCCCTCGGCGATGTGGTCGGGAATCTCCGCCGTGCGCTCCGGGTCTACGATGCAGTCACGGATCGTGCCGGTGACCACCATCACCTCCGACGCCAGCACCCGGCCCTGGCCATCCTTCTTGGGCAGGAGGCGCTGCGAGATCACCGCCTGCAGCTGCTCGGCCAGGCGCAGCCTCACCATCTTCTGCTCCTCGGGGGGGAACGTGGCCATCAATCGGCTGATGGTGGACGCCGAGTCGCGCGTGTGCACCGTGCTGATCACCAGGTGCCCCGTCTCCGCCGACTTCAGCGCGATGTCGATGGACTCGGTGTCGCGCATCTCGCCGATAAGGATGACGTCCGGGTCCTGCCGCAGCGCGGCGCGAAGGCCCACGCGAAAGCTGTCGGTGTCGATGCCCACCTCGCGCTGCGTGATGGAGCAGTTGACGTCGCGGTGAAGGAACTCGATGGGGTTCTCGAGCGTGACGATGTGGCGGCGCATGTTCTGGTTCATGAAGCCCAGCATGGCCGCCTGCGTGCTGCTCTTTCCCGATCCCGTCACGCCCGTCACCAGCACCATCCCCCGTTCCAGCGCCGAAATGTCCTGGACGACGGAGGGAAGCCCCAGCTGCTCGATGGTGGGGATCTCGAACGGGATCACCCGCATGACGATCATGAAGCTGCCGCGCTGCCGCAGGATGTTCACGCGGAACCGACCCACACCCGGAAGCCCCCACGAGCAGTCGTAGTCCTGGAGCTCGTCCAGCTGCTCGCGGTCGCGCTCGTGCGGAATGAGCTTCACGGCGATGGCGCGCGTCTGCTCCGGCGTCAGCCGCTGCTTGGTGAGCGGGATGAGCTGCCCGTTGATGCGGGCGCGGAACACGTCTCCCGCCTTGATGTGAAGGTCGCTGGCCCCGCGCTGCACGGCGGCGCTGATGATGTTTTCCACGCTAATATCCCGCCCGCTTGTCGACGGTGTTGCGAAGCGTCTCGCCCCGCTGGTACCGCCGCAGGTTTTCGACGATGAGGTCCATCTGCCGCCGCCAGAACCGGGGCGACGCACCCGAAACATGGGGTGTTATCAGCACGTTGGGAAGGTGCCACAGGGGCGACGAATCCGGCAGCGGCTCGCGGGCGAACACGTCCAGCCCCGCCCCGCGCAGCCGCCCGCCGCGCAGCGCATCCACCAGCGCCTCCTCGTCCACCACCCCGCCCCGCGCGACGTTGATCACCACCGCGCCGTCGCGGAGCATCGCGAGCTCCCGCGCACCGACCAGGCCGCGCGTTTCCTCCGTCTGCGGAACGCAGAGCACCAGGTAGTCGGAGCGGGGGAGCAGCCGGTGCAGCGCGCCCTCTCCCGAGAGCACCTCCACCCCCTTGGGTCCCCCCGTGCCGCTGCGCCGCGTGGCGAGCGTCGTCATCCCCAGCGCCACCGCGCGGCGCGCCACCGCCCGGCCGATGCCGCCCAGCCCCACGACGCCGACGGTCTGTTCCGCCAGCTCGCGGCCGACCGGGTCCGCGCCTTCGAACGGCTCCTTGTTCCAGCGGCGCTCCGCCTGGGCGCGGACGGCGACGTCCAGGCCGCGGGCGAAATGGAGGATCATCGCCAGCACCGTATCGGCCATCGGCTCGGCGTAAATGCCCGCCGCGTTCGTCAGCACCACGTCCGACTCCCGCATGGCCGGGTGCAGCGAGGCGCCCACGCCCGCGGAGGCGCTGTGCGCCCAGCGAAGCCGGCCCTCGGGCGGTGCCGTGGCGGCCTCGAAGAGCGGCGCCGGCACGCCGAAGCCCAGGTAGATCTCGGCCCCGCGCACCGCCTCCAGCGCTTCCGCCGAATCCGCTCCGCCGTCGCCGCGTCCGTCCCCGGGCTCGTCCACGATCACGACTTCCCACTCGTCCGGCACCTCGGCGCGGATTTCGTCCAGCGCCCAGTCGGGGATGGAGTACAGCGGCCGCTGCTCACGAAGATGTACGACGAGGCGGCGGGGGTTTGTTTCAGGCACGGCGGATCGGGAGAATGCGGCGTAAACGCAAGGGACGCCGGAACATGGCTCCGGCGTCCCTCCGGGTCAACAGGGACCAGCACGCTACCGATGTCATCCTGAAGGAGCGGCCACGCCCAACCCGCCCCCTCGACAAAAACGGCAGCGACTGAAGGATCCGCCACACACTCTGCGTGATGCCGCCGGGCAGAGGTGGCAACGTGCCCCTGCACGGGCGAATGAATTCGCTGCAACAAACACACGATGTCCGCCTGCGCGGACTGCACGCTTTGGTGTGGCTCTGGCGGTCGTGCGCGCCCATGCTCGGGTGCTAGCCCGGCCGCGCCGGCGTGCTGTTGAAGCCCTTGGCGGGACGCGCCAGCGGCCCGATCGAGGGCTTTCCGCGGTTGTTGCGGCGGGTTCCCGCTCCTGGAGGGGGTGCACGCCGAGGTCTCCGGCTCGGACTAGCCGAGGCCCAGGACGTCGCGCATGGAGTAGGCGCCGGGCTCGCGGCCAGCGAGCCAGCGGGCGGCGCGCAGGGCGCCCTCGGCGAACAGGGCCCGGTCCTGGGCCACGTGCCCCAGCTCGATCCGCTCACGCTCGCCGATGAACATCACCGAGTGCTCGCCCACGATGTCACCGCCGCGGACGGCGTGGAAGCCGACCTCGCCCCGCGGACGCTCGCCCGGCCGCCCGCCGCGGCCATCCACGCGCACGTCGTCCAGCGCCACGCCCCGGCCGAGCGCAACGGACTCGCCCAGGGCCAGCGCGGTGCCGCTGGGCGCGTCCACCTTGCGGCGGTGGTGCGCCTCCACGATCTCCACGTCGTAGTCGTCGCCCAGCACGGCGGCCGCGCGCTCCGACAGGGCCAGCAGCAGGTTCACACCCACGCTGAAGTTGGCCGCCTGCAGCACGGGCGACCGCTGGGCCTGGCGTGTGAGCAGGGCCTGCTCCTCCGGCGTCAGCCCCGTCGTGCCGACGACGAGGGCCACGCCCTCCAGCGCGTCGCCGTGCATCTCCAGCAGCCGCCGCAGCAGCTCGGGCGACGAGAAGTCGATCACCACGTCGGCCTCGCGCATCCACGCGCCGGCCGTCTCGGGCGTCGCCACCACCGGGCAGCCGATGTCGCACCCGCTCTCCGGCACCCGCCCGATCCCCCCCACCAGCCGCATCCCGCCATCCTTCGCCATCAGCGCCGCGAGGGTGGTCCCCATCCGCCCCGTCGCGCCGCTGAGCACCACCCGCACCACATTCGCCATCAGCGGCCCTCCAGCAGCCCCAGCTCGCGCATGGCTCCCTTCAACTCCTTCAGCACCGCGTCCGACGGCGGGACGAGCGGAAGCCGCGGATCGCCTACGTCGAATCCCAGCATCCCCACGCCCGCTTTCACCGGCATGGGGTTGGACTCGCGGAAGAGCGCGCTGATCAGCGGCAGGAAGCGGAGCTGGATGGCGCACGCCTCGGCGGGGTTGCCCTCCAGGAACGCCTTCGCCATCCGCGAGGTGTCGCGCGGGGCCACGTTGGCCAGCACGGAGATCACGCCCTTGCCGCCCAGCGACATCAGCGGCACCACCTGGTCGTCGTTGCCGCTGTACAGCGCGATGCGGTCCGCCACCCGCCGCGCGAGCTCCGCTACCTGGCTGATGTCGCCGCTGGCTTCCTTCACCCCCACCAGCCGCTCGTCACCCGCCAGTTCCGCGACAGTCTCGGGGAGCAGGTTGCACGCGGTGCGGCCGGGGACGTTGTAGGCGATGGTGGGCAGATCGCCCGCGTCCATCACGGCGCGGAAGTGGGCGGCGATGCCGCGCTGCGGCGGCTTGTTGTACGGCGGCGGGGCGACGAGCAGGCCGTCCGCCCCGGCCTCGCGTGCGTTGGCGGCGATCCGTGCTACGACGGCCGTGTCGCTCCCGCCGCACCCGGCGATCACCGGGATGCGGCGGTCGCCCGCGCGCACCTCGTCCATCACCACCTCGACGGACCGGCGCTGCTCGTCGACCGACATGGTGGTGGCCTCGCCGGTGCTGCCGTTGATGATCAGGGCGTCGGTGCCCTCGCGCAGGTGAAAGCGCACGAGTTCGCGGAGCACGGCCTCGTTCACGGCCCCATCCGCGCCGAAGGGCGTGACTAACGCCACGCCCGACCCGGTGAACAGGCTTCTTCCGGTGGATTCCGTCATCCGGATCGTCAGATGTTGTTGAGGTCCATGATGTCACCCGGCAGCACGTCGCCCTCGGCATCGTCGGGGTCCAGGTCGCGCTCGGTGCTGTCGCGGAAGTCGTCGGCCGCTTCGTCGCCCACGTTGTCGTGGAACGAGCGGAAGACGGTGCCGCCGCACTTTGCGCAGGCCATCCCCTCGGGAGGTTGCTCGTTTTCGAAGAAGTAGTCCTTGCCGCACGTTTCGCAAACCAGCGTCAGCACCGTGGTCCCACGCGGAGTGTCGCCGGCCGGGTTGTCGCGCGGCTGGTCGGTGGCGCCTGCGTACTGGGCAGGGCCGGCGTCGGTGCCGGAATCGTAGCGGCCCTCGGTATTCGTCGGGTTGGAATCGGACATCGTTTCTCCTCGTGGATATCGGGTCCGGCGCGAGGGTGCACAACGTGTACCCGCACCGGAGGCCCGGTCTACAGCTGCGTCCCGCAGTACCTGCAGTACGCGGAGCCGGGCTCGTGGCGGTCCACGCCGCACCCCGGGCAGGGGCGGCGCACGCGGGCGGAGCGCGAGGCGCGGTCCAGCTCCAGCGTTACGATGCCCGTGGGGACGGCGATGATGCCGTAGCCCATGATCATCAGCGTGGCCGCCAGCGCCTTGCCCAGCGGGCCCTCCGGCGCGATGTCGCCGTACCCGACGGTGGTGAGCGTAACGATAGCCCAGTAGACGCTTTGCGGAATGCTGGTGAACCCGGCGGAGGGGCCTTCGATCAGGTACATCAGCGAGCCCACGATCACCGATAGCGTGAGCACCGCGCTGACGAATACGGTGATCTTGTAGCGGCTGGCCCGCAGCGCGGCCGAGAGCACGGCGCCCTGCTCCACGTATTCGGCCAGCTTGAGGATGCGGAACACGCGCAGCACCCGCAGCACGCGCAGCACCACCAGGAAGCGCCCCGGCGGAAAGAGGACGCTCAACCAGGTGGGGAGCACCGAGAGCAGGTCTACCACGCCGTAGAAGCTTCGCGCATACGCAAGCGGCCGGGGCGAGGTCCACAGCCGCAGCAGGTACTCGATGGTGAACAGCACGGTGAAGAACCACTCCGCGACGTACAGGATGTCGCCGTACCGGGCCGCGATGGATTCCACGCTGTCCAGCATCACCACCACGATGCTCAGCACGATGGCGGCGATCACCACCACGTCGAACGCGCGCTCTGCGGGGTCGTCGTGCTGAAAGATGATGTCGTGCAGCCGCTTGCGAATGTGCTGCATCGCTCCGGGATGGATGGCTACTGCGAGCGGAAAAGGCTGTCGGCGAAGCGTGTAGCGGCATCCATCACCAGACCTGGATGCTGCACGTGGGGCGCGTGCCCGCAGTCCGCGATGCGCAGCACGTCGACGGGTCCGCCGGACCGGCGCTGGACCGCTTCCACCTGCGCCCACGTGCCGTACTCGTCGGCTTCACCCTGGATGACCAGCGCGGGGACGCGGATGGAGGGCAGAAGGTGTTCGATGTTCCACGCGCGGAACTCCGGATCGAGCCATACGCCTTCCATCCCCCGAACGCCACGTCCACGTGCTGGTGATGGCGGGCCAGCCGCTCGCGCAGATCCGTCGACCGATACACATCCCCGATCCGCGTGATGCTGTCGACACTCACGTTCTCGACGAACACGTGGGGCGCCTCCAGCACCAGCCCGGCGACGATGTCCGACGGACGGCTCGCCGCGTGGATCAGGGCGATGGACGCGCCGTCGCTGTGGCCGAAGAGGACGGCGCGCCGCACGCTCGCGGCGCGGAGCACGTCGTCCAGCACCTTCGCCTCATGGTGCATGAACTCCACAGGCCGCGGGAGCTCGACGGGCTCGGATCGGCCGTAGCCCGCGCGGGAGTAGACCAGCGCACCGCATCCGGTCGCCTCCGCGAGCCGCATCGGGAAGTCGCGCCAGGTGGAGACCGATCCCAGTCCCTCGTGCAGGAACACGATCGTGGGTGCCTCGTCCGGCCCCGGCCCGATCCACCGGCACTCCAGCCGCACGCCGCCGACGGTCAGGAACGTCGGGCCGTCAGCCTCCATCAGCGGTGCGGGCCCACGTGGGTCTGCGTGCCGGTGAGCGCCGCGTCGGCGTACGAGAGCGGGCGGAAGAGGTAGTAGAGTGCCGTCGCGCCCGCCGGGTAGATGACGTACGGCTTGCCGTCGCGCTCCCACACCTCCGTGCGCGATGCGCGGAATCCCACGTACGTGATGAGATAGAGGGCGATCACCACCCCCGCGATCATCCACCCCCGCCGCGCTCGCGCCGCAGTTCGCATCAGCCCGTCAGCGCAGTCCCACGGCCTTCCACACGCGCTCGACGACGGGACCCGCCACCTCGCGGGCTCGACGCGCGCCCTCGGCCAGCACCTCGTCCACGTAGCCGGGGCGGGCCAGGATCTCTTCGCGGCGCTGGCGCATGGGTGCGTAGAACTCCCAGATCGCCTCGAACAGGCGCTGCTTGAAGTGGCCGTAGCCCACGCCGCCGGCGCGGAACTCGTCCTTCATCTGCTGCACCTGCTCCGCCGTGGCGAACAGGCGGTAGAGGGCGACGATAGTGGACGCGTCCGGGTCCTTGGGATCTTCCAGCGGCGTGGAATCGGTGACGATCTGCATCACCCGCTTCCGCAGCGCCTTTTCGGGCATGAAGATGTCGATGGTGTTGCCGTAGCTCTTGCTCATCTTCTGCCCGTCCAGCCCCGGCACGACGGCAACGTCCTCGGCAATCTGCGCCTCCGGCAGCTTCAGCGTGCCCTCGCCGAACGCCTCGTTGATCTTGATGGCGATGTCGCGCGTGGCCTCCAGGTGCTGCTTCTGGTCCTTGCCCACGGGAACGCGGTCGGGGTCGTACGCCAGGATGTCGGCCGCCTGCAGGATGGGGTAGGTGAACAGCCCCACGTTCGACGAAATACCGCGCTGCGTCTTCTCCTTGTACGCCACCATGCGCTCCATCAGCCCCATCGGCGTGACGGTGGAAAGAATCCACATCAACTCCGTGTGAAACGTCACGTCCGACTGGCGCCACATCGTCGTGAGCTCGGGATTCAGCCCGCACGCCAGCAGGTCCACCGCCGCGGTGCGCACGTTCTCGCGGAGCGCGTTGGCGTCCGTGAGCGACGTGAGCGCGTGAAGGTCTGCCAGGAACAGGAACACCTCACCCCTGCCCTGCAGATCCAGAACGGGTTTGATGGCGCCGAAGTAGTTGCCGATGTGAAGGATGCCCGAAGGCTGAAGCCCCGTCAGGATGCGCATTGCTCGCAATCGATTGTGATGTCCGGGGAGCGGCGTCCGTCGTTCTATTCCCTGCTCCCCATTCCCTATTCCCTCCCCCAGCACTAACCTGTCCCCTTGCCGTTCCACAGGCAAGCAACCCGCGCCCCGCATCCCGTGCCCGACACCACGCCCGATCCGCTCGCCGGCCTGCGCGCCGCGCCCGACCCGCGCGACCCCCGCGCGCCCACGCTGCTGCGCCCGTGGGATGGCCAGGAGGCGATGGAGGGCCGCGCCGTCGTCGTCGGCGTTCCGTACGACGGCGGCATCCCGTCGCGCCCCGGCGCCCGTTTCGGGCCCAAGGCCATCCGCGAGGCGCTGTCCTCCTTCGGCACCTTCGATGGCGACCGGCACGTCTCTCCCGCCATCGACCTGGGCGACGTCTCCGTCCCCACGATGAACGGCGCCGATGCGCACCGGGCGATCGAGGAAGCCTCTCGCCAGGTGTTCGCGTCCGGCGCGCGGCCCGTCTTCCTGGGCGGGGACCACGGGTGTACTGGATCGATCATTCGCGGGCTGGCCGCCGCGCGCCCGGACATCGCGCTCGCCCTGATGACCGTGGATGCGCACCTGGACGTGCGCGAGTACGACGACGAGGCGCACCTTTCCAGTGGCACCCCGTTCCGGCGGGCACTGGAGACGGGCATCGTGGAGGGCGCGCGGGTGGCGATGATCGGCATCCGCAGGTTCGCCAACTCGCACTACTACCTGGACTTCGCAGCCGGCCGGGGCATCCATCTGACGACGATGGACGCGGTGGAGACGCACGGCGCCACCAAGGTCGCCAAGGCCGCGCTCTACCGCGCCACCAGCGGGGCGAACGCGCTGTACCTGAGCATCGACATGGATGCCTGCGATGCGGCGTTCGCGCCGGGGGTGAGCGCGGCGGGTATTGGCGGGCTGACGGCGCGCGAGATGATCGAGATCGTCCGCACCGCGTGCACCGATCCGCGGCTGATCGGCGCCGACATCATGGAAACGTCGCCGCCGTACGACCAGGACGGGCGCACCGCCAAGCTCGCCGCGCGCCTGCTGCTGGAAGTCCTCGCCGCCCGCCCCTGACCGGAGCCACGCGTGAACCTGCGCATCATCGCCGTCCCCTACGACACCGCCATCCGCGACTGGCGGATGGGCGCAGGCCCCGATCGCCTGCTCGAATGTGGGCTGGAGGACCACCTGCGCGCGGCGGGGCATCGGGTGTCCATCGAACGCATCGAGCTCCCGCGCGACGAGCCGACGTCGGAGATCAGCACGGCGTTCGAACTCGCCGCCCGCCTGCGCGACCGCGTCCACGACGCGCGCTCCGCGGGCGAACTGCCGATCGTGCTTGCGGGCAACTGCGGCACCGCGCTGGGCACGCTCGCAGCACTGGCGGACGCCGAGCCGGGCGTGGTCTGGCTGGATGCGCACGGCGACCTGAACACGCCCGAGACCACGGGCAGCGGCTTCCTGGACGGGATGGCGCTCGCAACGGCGACCGGCCGCTGCTGGACACGCCTCGCCAGCACGATTCCCGGCTTCCGCCCCGTTCCCGACGAGCGCGTGGTGCTGATCGGCGCCCGCGACCTGAACGAGGGCGAGAAGGAAGTGATTGGCGCATCAGCGATTACACCTCCCGCCGAACCGCGTCGACGACGGCCTGTCCTCCGCGTTGGACACCCTGCGGCAGCGCACACCGACGGTCTACCTGCACATCGACCTCGACGTGCTCGATCCGTCGGTGGCCCGCGCGAACAGCTATGCGGCGGCAAGCGGGCTCTCGCTGGAGCAGGTGGCAGCAGTGGTCCACGCAGTCGGCGCCCGCTTCGAGTTAGGAGCGATCGCCCTCACCGCGTACGACCCGTCGTGCGATCCCGAAGGCCGGGTGGCCCGCGCCGCCTTCGCGCTGCTGGACGTGATGACGCGCAACGGTTTGTCATCCTGAGGCGCAGGCGCGCCGCACCAGCCCGCGCACGACACCCCGCGCGCCGAAGGATCTACTCTCCCCCAGTACAAGACGAGGGCGCGGCAGCGTCCACGAACCCCCGCCCGCGCCTAACCCCCAAACGCCGAGTCGCCCCGGCGCCATGAAGGCGACCGGGGCGACTCACTACCTGCAGCGTGCAACCAGGAGCTTACTGGTTCTGCTGCAGCACCTGCTGGCGGTACTCCTCGCTCGCGAAGATCGCGACCTCGACGCGGCGGTTCTGCGCGCGGCCCGACTCGGTGCTGTTGTCGGCCACCGGCTCCGATTCGCCGCGGCCTTCCACGCGAACGTCACCCGCCGGAATGCCCTGGGCAACCAGGAACTGGCGCGCAGCCTCGGCGCGGCGATACGAGAGGCGCATGTTGTAGTCGTCGGCGCCCTGCGCGTCGGTGTGGCCCACGATCAGCACTTCGGTGCCCGGATAATTGCGCAGGCTCGTGGCCAGGCGGCGCAGGTTCTCGCGGCCGGCGGGGAGCACCTGGTCGCTGTCGAACGGGTACAGCACCCCGGACTCGAAAGTCACCGCGATGCCCTCGCCCACGCGCTCGACTTCCGCGCCCTCCAGCGAATTGTCCAGCTCCGCCGCTTGGCGGTCCATCCGGCGCCCGATCACCGCACCCGCCGCGCCGCCCAGCACCGCGCCGATAATGGCGCCGCGGGCCGTGTTGCCCGACTGCCGCCCGATCACCGCGCCAATGGCGCCGCCCGCGCCGGCACCCGCCGCCGCGCCGCGCTCGGTGTTGTTCATCGACGCGCACCCGGCCGACGTGCCAACGGTGGTCACGGCGAGCGCAACCGTAAGAGAACGCTTGAACTTGGTCATGTCCGTCTCCTCAACGTGTGAAATCCAGTCCTGCCACTCGGCCTAGAAGGCGAGCGTGCCATCCCCCTCTAGCAAGCACGGTGCCCAAAGGCGCCCAAGGCCCAATGGCAGTCGCACAACGGCGCAGTTGCTGGCGGATTCGTTACCACAACCGTGTGGGCTTGCTCGGCGGAACCAGCGATCGCTCGTTCTGGAGCATGGCCTGACTGTCCTCGAGCTTAGACAACAAAGCAACTTAGTGACCATTCTAAGATTTACTCGTCTTCGGACGGGCGAGATGGACACTTACCATCCACCTTAGCCTTTGTACGTGGACCGCATCGCAGCGGAACCCACAACAGCCCAAGTTCATTGATGCGGTCCTGGATCCTTCATAGATGCACTTACGTGTACATGAGCAGAAGCCAGGTTCCCTTGCGAGCACACACCCCGACCGGCTTTGTTCCAGCGGAAACGTGGCGAACAAGCTTAAGATCTGCGTGAACCTCGCCTGGGAAGTGCGTCCGAAGACACAGGTCCCGTCCCTATCTGACGAATGTCCTCGATCAGCGACGACAGATAATCGAAATCCTCGTGACGTAATTGAATGGATGCGGGAAAGATGAACGGGTGCTTCAGGTGTCCGCCTTCAAGCATGCTTCCTAGGTGTGACCCAGCCGTGTAATGATCTGCTAGGAGGCTCCTCACAGTCCCAGTTTCGGCGGTCTGAGACTTCGTGTAGAGCGCCAAACTTCCGATGATCTCAGCCGCCTTTCGCTGATACCGCTTGGTTAGATGCGTTCTCATGAACTCGAGATCCCTCAAGAATAGCCCGACGTTAATGGAGGTTTGTCCTGTGTGGCGATCACGGTGGACGTGACGGATGAACATCAGATGTGCTGCGTAGACCGAATACGCTTCGTCACTCACATTTGTGAGGTGCTGAAGCGTCCGAACGCCGCTCTCCCGAGTAGTCGTTGCCATCTGCTCCCGCAGGAGGAAGAGCCCCGGCCAAGGTGATTCAAGGTCGGCCTCTGTCCAGATCCGTCGAATCTGACGCGTTAAAAGATTTGGGAATGCAGCAACAAGGCATTCTATCTGGATACCTAGGGTGCCCCTGTATGCATCAAGGTCCGAGATCCATCGCTCCAGCGCGTGCTCTGAAATCATGTTCTGAAGGAACTCTCGGACCTCGATTGTCAAGGCGCTCGTCAATTCAGGGACTGATGGGGGCGGTCGCCGACCAAGCGCACGGATGATTGCTTCGGCAACCAGAAACTCCTGAATTGACCGATGTGGGAAATACAAAAGATCGGGTGGCTTCACATCAAGTGCGGACGAAACGATCAATTCCCGACGCAGCACATCACTTTTCTTGAGATCCCTCGCATTAACAACCCGGAAGACACTGTCCGGGATATCATCAGCCCGCGTAAAATCTTTCCCAGAATGGGTCCACAAGTACCAAGCGAGCTCAGAGGCAAATAGGCGCCGATCAGCAACCGATACGCCACCCCGTGTCGGCTTTTTCCCCTCACGCATAACAAGTTGATCTACAAAATGGTCATAGAGCAACGTACGGCTCAGTTTGTCCAGCGGCTTATTCCACTGGGGGAGGACGGTGGCGAGCATACGCAACTGGACTGGCCGGCGAGCAAGGTTGTATAAGGATTCAGAAAATTCTCCACTCAATTGGTGAAGGATTTTCTTTGCAGCGCGCTCAGCGATAGTTGAATTCTCCTGAAGGTGCCCGAGGTACTTGCGCAGAAACTCATTCACCTTCGCGTTCGACAGCGGCTGAAGTGCAAGTTCAGTAAACCCTCCGAACGTGGAATAATGGATCCAATCCTCCCCAATCCTGTGTTGATCGTAAAGCACTCCGCGACGCTCATCATTTGTCATGAATGCCGAAGGTCGCCCGCATATAAGCAGGCGTGCATCACCCACAGCTAGCCGCTTGATCTCGTCCATGTTTCGGAGAAAGGCCGACATGGTAATACCGTGCTTCATTTCATCGAAAGAATCAAAAATGATCACGAACCGTCCACTCCGATTTAGTTCCATGAATAGGTCGAAGGTATAGTTTAGCACACGATGGTCGGATGTTAACAACTTTCCGAGGAGGCCATCCAATGACTGTTCATCTGATATTCTGCCTAAGTCCACGAGTATTGGGATTCTCGAGAGAGGATCAATCCTCCACTTCATTGCTATTGAGAACGCGAGGTGTTTTGCAAAAGTAGTCTTCCCCATTCCATAACTCGATAGGAGAGCTAGGGGCGGAGCCGGGTTCTTGCCTTCAAGCCACCGAAGCACGTAATCGAATAAGTCAAAGGAGTCGTCCTCCGCACCCGGAAGCAAGTGTGCGTCCATGGGCACGTAATAGCTCGCTATTCCATCTGTCGCGTAACTACTTTCTATCGAGCCGATATACGACGTGAAATCAAGTATTGACGCTTGCAGTTCACTAAAAGTCATGTGCCGGAACCCACGTTTCGCCTCTACAAACGACTTAGCTCCTGCCGAGACTCCGTTCAGTGTTATTAGCAGGAATTCATCGATGTCTCGGCTCTCGTACAAACTTAGGTACTTGACAACGACTTTCGAAACTTCGTCTTTGCTCAATTCGGCCGAATACGCTTTACATTCGACGGCAATGCGCCTGACCGCGCCCCACTCTCGCTTCTCGGCGAGAACATCGACCTGCTGGTGGTTCACCAAACGATTTCGTTCAACGCTCATCCCCGCTGCTCGCAAAAGGTGTACAATCGCGATTTCGAATTCCTGCCAAGGCTTGAGGTTCTGCATTATCGTTTCCATGTGGTGGATACGTCGACGGAGCGTGGAGCCGAGCAACAACCGGCGATTAGTAGCTCCCACACTGGGCGGCACATGAACGTCCGGGGCGTGACAGCATACCCGTTTGTCTTGGAAAACACACGAGCCCTATCTCTAGTATTCTAACTGGAACCGTGTAAACCCGCTACACGTGATGGTCCAGAGCTTGCCTTCGGGGCGCCGTTCCGATTGTCGTTCCCCGACCCGAGGTTCTGGATTGTCAACCACTGCGCCGGCGTCAGACGCACCTATGAGTCTCCGTTCCTTTCTACGAGACCAGTTCACGATAGATGAATTCCGCCCCGGGCAGGAAGAGACGATCCGCGCTGTCCTGGATGGACGGGATGCTCTCGTCGTGCTTCCCACCGGCGCGGGCAAGTCGCTGATCTACCAGCTTCCGGCGCTGATGCTGCCGGGGCTCACGATCGTCGTAAGCCCGTTGATCGCGCTGATGAAGGACCAGACGGACAAGCTCGACGAACTGGGCGTGGACGCGTGGACCATCAACTCGGCGCAATCCACAGCGGATAAGCGGGCGGCGGAGGCGGCGGTGGAGGGCGGCGAGGGGAAGATCCTGTACCTGACGCCCGAGCGCTTTCGCGACCGCGAGTTCTTCGAGGTGCTTCGTGCCCGCGAAATCTCGCTCTTCGTCGTGGACGAGGCGCACTGCGTGAGCCAGTGGGGGCACGACTTCCGGCCGGACTACATGATGCTGGGCGCCATCGCCGAGCGCCTGGGCCGCCCCCCCGTGATGGCGCTGACGGCCACCGCGTCGCCCGAGGTGCGCGACGACATCGCGCGGCAGCTGAAGATGCGCGACCCGTTCACCTGGGTGGGCGAGCTGATGCGCCCCAACCTGTTCCTGGAAGTGCAGCCGACGGTCAACGAGTCGGAAAAGGACGCCGCGCTCGAGCAGATCCTCCGGCGGGCCGAAGGGACGGGGATCGTCTACGTGGCGACGGTCAAGGAAGCCGAGCGCATCTACGAAGAGTTCGGCCGCAAGCACGACCTGGCGCTGTACCATGGCAAGCTCGGAGCGAAGGAGCGGCACGAGGCGCAGGACCGCTTCATGGCGGGCAAGGTGAAGGCGGTCGTCGCGACGAACGCCTTTGGGCTGGGCATCGACAAGCGCGACATCCGCTTCATCGTGCACTACCACTTCACCGGCTCCATCGAATCGTACTACCAGGAAGCCGGGCGAGCCGGGCGCGATGGGCAGCCCTCGCGCTGCGTGATCCTGTACCGGGAGGAAGACAAGGGCGTGCAGGGCTACTTCCTGGGCGGCAAGTATCCCGACCTGGACGAGGCCATTTCGGTGGCGCGGATCGTCAACCGCATGCCAATGGAGGAGAAGCGCCCGCTGGACGAGATCGCCGACATGGCCGAGGTGGCACGTCGCAAGGCGCGCATCGTCCTTACGCTGCTCAAGCGGCACGGGATGATGCGCGAGCACCGCGGCGGCGTGTGGGAGCGCCTGGTGCCCGACGTGGCCGCGGCCGACCTCAGCCAGGAGCTGCTGGATTACGAGCAGCGGCGCGAGACGGACCGCAAAAAGCTGGAGCAGATGGTACGGTACTGCCGCACGGCGCACTGCCGCACGAAGATGATCCTGGACTACTTCGGCGAGGAGCGCGCGGAGGACTGGACGTGCGGGCACTGCGACAACGACGCGGCCGGCAAGGCGAACGGCACGTCCGCCAAGCGCGAGGCAACGCCCGAGGGCTTCGACTTCTCCGACATCTCTACGCCGGAGCCAGCGGAGGAGATGCTCGGACCGGGAGACGAGGTGCGCCACGAGACGTACGGCGAGGGCCTGGTCCTGGCGCTCTCGGGCGGCGAAAAGGCCGAGGTCGACTTCGCCGGCCACGGCACGAGGATGATCCGGCTAGATTTCCTCACCCGCATCGAATAAAGAAGGAAAAGCGTCTCACACGGAGGGCACGGAGTACACGGAGGAACTGCGGAGGCGCGATCCCCTCCTCCTCTGTGTCCTCCGTGCCCTCCGTGTGAGGCCTGCAGTTTACGCAGCTTGGGAGATGCGCGGCATCCGCCCGTCACGAATCGCGATCCCCTCCAGCCGAAGCAGCGCCATCTTCATCTCCATCCCGCCCGCGTAGCCCGTCAGGCATCCATCCGATCCGACCACGCGATGGCAAGGGATGACGATGGGGATGGGATTCGTCGCGTTCGCCCGTCCGACGGCACGTGCGCTCCCCGCCCGTCCCAACCGCGACGCCAGCTCTCCGTACCCGGCCGTCACGCCAAAGCCGACGCCGCGCAGCTCCCGCCACACCTGCTGCTGAAACGCTGATCCCGCCGGGGCGAGCGGAAGATCGAACTCGGTCCGCTCCCCCGCGAAGTACTCCCGCACCTGGACCGCCACGGACGCGCACCGCTCTGCATCCGACACGGCGTCCGCGGGCGCAGCCTGGTGCGGGAACAGCAGGTGAGTGAGCGCGCCGCTCTCGTCCACGACGGCGGTGAGCGAGCCTACAGGTGTGTCGATGGACGATGCGTACGTGGTCATTGCGGGTCTCCCAGGCTGGCCCAGAGGTGAAAGGTCGCAAGGCTGCGGAACGGGGCGAAGGGCGCCATCAGTTCCTCCATCTCGGCCCCGCCCGGCCGGTGGTCAAGCGAAAAGAATCGTGTCAGGGCGGCGGAAAGGCCGGCGTCGCCCACCGCGACGCAGTCCGCGAACCCGAAGCCGCGCATCATCAGGTAGCGGACGGACCACGGGCCCAGGCCGCGGACGTCCAGCAGGCGCCGCTCCAGCGTGGTCGCCATCTCGCGCTCGGCGCCCTCCAGGCGCAGCCCTCCGTCGGCGATCAGCCGCGCCGTGTCGATCACGTACTCCGCCTTACGGCGCGAGAAGCGTCGGGCGGTCAGGTCCGCGTAGTCCAGCTGGGCGACGGCTTCGGGCGTGGGATGCGCGCGGAGGCCCGCACCCACAGGCGTTCCGGCCAGCTCCGCAACCACCGTCCGCAGGGCGTAGGCGAACGGCAAGTTCACCTGCTGCCCGACGATGGTCCACACCAGGCACTCCCACGCATCCGCCGTCTGCGGGATGCGCAGCCCACGCCGGCCCTCGATCAGCGGCGCCAAGTCCGCCCGGCGGGCCACCAGCCGCTCGAAGCCGGATGGATCGCCCGCCAGCCCGAGCAGCCGGACGGCCGCCGTATGAGCCGCCCGCATTCGCTCCGCCCCGGCTTGGTTGAGCCCGTCCACGCGGCACTGCACCACATCTCCCTCGAACCGCAGGTGAAGGTGGACGGGCGCATCGCCCAGCATCAAACCCTTCACGAGTTCGTCGCCCTCCACCCGCTCCAGCACGCTATCGGGATCGCGCCCATGTGAACGCAGCACCACGTCCGTACGAAACCCGGGCGGCAGCGCGATCGAGAACTCCGCAGACGAGCCGAGTGCGCGGTAGTCGCCCGGCGTAAGCCCCGTCTGCCGGCGGAAGTTCTCGTGGAAGGCGGACAGGCTCTCGAACCCCGCCGCGTACGCCGCCTCAGTGATGGACCGCCCGTCCGCCAGGGCGCCGCACGCGGCGTCCACCCGTTCGCGGGCCAGGAACGCGGCCGGGCTCAGGTGAAAGTGCCTGCGGCACAGGGCGTTCAGCTTGGTCGCGCCGATGCCGGAGGCGGAGACGAGCGCCGCCGCGTCCGCGAAGTCGGCCGGGCGGCGGCGGACGTCGGCGGCCAACGTTTCCAGCAGGTGCAGGTCGGGATCGTAGCGGTCGTAGAAGTTGTCGGGCCTGCAGCGGCGGCACGGGCGCAGGCCGGCGGAGCGCGCCTCGTCCTGCGTGGTGAAGAATCGCACGTTCTGCGGCAGCGGCTTGCGCGCGGTGCACGAGGGAAGGCAGTAGATGCCCGTCGTCAGCACGCCGGTGATGAACCGTCCGTTGCTGTCGTGGTCGCGAGCGTAGAACCGCTCCAGCATGTCTTCGTGCGTCATGATCATGGCAGGATGATACACCGCCCCGCGCGATCCGTCGTCCGGATCTCGCCGTTGGAATTTGGGATTGGTGGGTTCACCGGCGCAGATTCACGGGCGCATCGCGGCAAAGGATACTGTGCGAACCGCCGACCCGATCTCCGGCGGTTGAAACCGCAGCTGGAAAGTCACGAAGTCCGCCTGCGCGGACTGGGCGGGGCGGTTTCGCGCGCGCCGAAAACAGCCGAAGCGCACTCGAATTCTCCCCCTCTCCCGCTTGCGGGAGAGGGGGCCGGGGGGAGAGGGC
Source organism: Longimicrobium sp. (assembly GCF_036388275.1). Classification (NCBI taxonomy): domain Bacteria; kingdom Pseudomonadati; phylum Gemmatimonadota; class Longimicrobiia; order Longimicrobiales; family Longimicrobiaceae; genus Longimicrobium; species Longimicrobium sp. Next base: position 12,469 of record NZ_DASVSF010000055.1, on the reverse strand, counting down.
AGCCGGGGACTGCACGACCCTCTATCGAAACGCCTCAATGCCCGCCAAGGGTCCCAAGCCCAAGCACCGCCAACAGGTGCGCTCACAAGACTGGCGCCCTTCCCCCGCGGGGTTTGCGGGGGAAGGGTTGGGGATGGGGGGCGCCGCGGAATGCGCCAACCTCAGCTAATCCGGTCCGATCACCGGGCCGCCGATCATCCACCCCGTAGATCCCCCGCCCCGACGCTCTTACCGCGATCCCGCCCGCCGCAGCCCCCGCCCCGGCCGCTCACCCGTGACGGCGCCGCCACGAATCACGGGTACGCCGTTCACGATCACGTGCACGATCCCCACGCTCGTCTGCACCGGCTCCTCGAACGTCGCGCGATCGCAGACGGTGTTGGGGTCGAAGATGGTCAGGTCTGCGAACATCCCCTCCTTAAGCACCCCGCGGTCGTCCAGCCCCACGCGCGCCGCGGGCAGCGACGTGAAGCGGCGGATGGCGTCCGGCATCGTGATCACGTTCCGCTCGCGCACGTACCGGCAGAGGATGCGCGGAAACGAGCCGTACGCCCGCGGATGCGGCTTGCCCGTCACCGTGCTGTCCGCCGCCCGCGCCCCCGCGTCGATCCCCACCATCATCCACGGCTGGCGCATTCCGTACTCGATGTCCTCCTCCGACATCGAAAAGTAGATCGCCGACGTGTTCGCCCGGTCCGCCAGCAGGATGTCGAAAAGCGCGTCCACCACCTCCTGCCCGCGCGCCTCCGCCACCTCGCTCAGACGCATCCCCTGGTAGCGCCTGAGGCTGTCGGTGCTCACGCCCGCGATCATCACCCCCGACGGCCCGCCCGCGGACGTGCCGATGCGCCAGTCGGTGCCGCCGCCGGTGAGCTCTGCGCGAAGGCGCGCGCGCGTCGTGGGATCGGCCAGGCGCGCCAGCAGCGAGTCGGTGCCGCCCGCGTGCGCCCAGTTGGGGATGGTGGCGTCCAGCCCGGTGCCGCTGGCGGGGTACGGATACTGGTCGGCGGTCACGTCCACGCCGCGGGCGCGCGCCGCCTCGATGGCCGCCACGGCCGCCACCATCTTCCCCCAGTTCGCGCGGCCAGACGCTTTCAGGTGGTGGATCTGCACCCAGGTGCCGCCCTCCTCCCCGATGCGGATGGCCTCGTTCACCGCCTCCATCAGCCGATCTCCCTCCGAGCGGATGTGCGACGCGTACCCGCCGCCGTACCGCGCCGCCACCTTGTTTAGCTCGATCACCTCCTCCGTGGTGGCGAACGAGGCGGGCGTGTAGATGAGGCCCGACGACAGGCCCATGGCGCCGTCCTCCATGGCCGCGGCCACGTGCGCGCGCATGGTGTCCAACTCGGCCGCGGTGGGCGCGCGGTTGGCGTCGCCCATGGCGTAGCGCCGCACGGAGCCCACGGTGACGAACGTCCCCAGGTTGATGGCCGGGCGCGCCCGCTCCAGCGCGGCGAAGTAGCCGTCCAGGTCGCTCCACGGAACCGAGTCGCGCCCCAGCTCACGCAGCGTGTTGGCATTCACCGGCACTACGCTGGTCACCTCGCCCGTGATCTCGCTGGTGATCCCCTGCGTGATCTTGCTGATGGCGCGCCCGTCGCGAAGCAGCGGATACTCGCTGTGTCCCAGCATGTCGATCCACCCGGGCGAAACCACGAGGCCCGTCGCGTCGATGGTGTCGCGCGCCTGCGCCGCCCGCAGCTGCCCCACCGCCGCGATCCGGTCTCCGCGCAGCGCCACGTCGCCCCGGTACCACGGGCTCCCGGTGCCGTCCACGATCATCCCGTTGCGGATCAGCACATCGTACGGTGCGGCGGCAGCGGGCGCGGGAGCGGTGGACGGCGCCGTCCCGGTGCAGGCGGAAACCGCGGCGGCGAGCGCGGACAGCAGGAGCGAACGTTGCGGTATCTTCATGGCAGTGCAGGAGACGGGCACGACGGCATCGCACGTCCGTGCCGTGGCGGATACTGGACGTTATTGACAGCAGCCACCAAACTGTGCATCGTTGGGGGTAACCTGTGGACGAGCAAGGGAAAAAGAAAGTGATCGCTGCCACCCAACGAGCCCGCATGGCGCCCCAGATGTCGCTCGGCCTCCGCCGCGGCCGCGAGCGAAACTCCGCTACGGAGTGGCTCATGCGCCACCCGGAGATCCTGGAACACCTGCTTCAGTTCGAGGCCGAGATGGAGGCGAGAGGCATCCAGCCCGCCGACATGCGCAGGGTAAAACAGCCGTTCGACTATGACTAAAACCAAACGCCGTGGCCCGGGGAACGTCGCGGAGCGTCTCGCCCAACGAGACGCAGTCGTGGAGCGTCGATTTCGTCATGGATCCCAGGATCGCTACGAAGGTTCTCGCCTTGGTGGAAGATGTCATGCGGGATCCGCATGCCGGCCTCGGCAAGCCCGAGCCGCTAAAGCACCGTCGACGCGCGGCTTGGTCGCGCAGGATCACGCAGGAGCATCGGCTCATCTACGAGATCACCGATCTGGCCATTTACTTCCTTGGTGCCTCGGGCCACTACAGCGGTTAAGGGCCGGCCCTCGCACCAGCAAAAACGGCCCCGGGCATCGCTGCCCGGGGCCGTTCTCCATCACTTCACCACCGGCGATCAGGCCTGGATGACGGCCGTCTCGCTGGCCGCCACCACCTCGGACGTGGCCGGGGCGCTCGACGGCGCATCGTCCGCCCCGAACGACACGTCCTCGTACCGGTAGATGCCGGTACCGGCCGGGATCAGGTGGCCGATGATGATGTTCTCCTTCAGACCCTGCAGGTCGTCGCGCGCGCCGCGGATGGCGGCGTCGGTCAGCACCCGCGTGGTCTCCTGGAACGAAGCCGCCGAGATGAACGACTGCGTGGTCAGCGACGCCTTGGTGATGCCCAGCAGCAGCGGCTCCGACGTGGCCGGCGTGCCCCCACTGGTCATGACCTTGGTGTTGGTGTCGACGAACTCGGTGCGGTCCACCGTTTCGCCTTCCAGGAACTCGGTGGTGCCGGGCTCCAGGATGCGCACCTTCTGCAGCATCTGGCGCACGATCACGCCGATGTGCTTGTCGTTGATCTTCACGCCCTGCAGGCGGTACACCTCCTGCACCTCGTTCAGCAGGTACTCCTGCACGGCCTGCGGCCCCTTGATCCGCAGGATGTCGTGCGGGTTCACCGGCCCCTCCGAGAGGCGGTCGCCGGCGCGCACCGAGTCGCCCTCGTGCACGCGCAGGTGCTTGCCCACCGGCACCTCGTACACCCGCTCGTTCCCCGTCTCCGGGATCACCAGCACCTCGCGCTTGCCGCGCTTGATGTCGCCGAAGCGCACGGTGCCGTCCACCTCGGTGATCACCGCCGGGTCCTTGGGCTTGCGCGCCTCGAACAGCTCGGCGATGCGCGGAAGGCCGCCGGTGATGTCGCGGGTCTTGTACGCCTCGCGGGCCAGCTTGGCCAGCGCGGCACCCGGCTGAATGACCTCGCCGTCGCGAACCGTGAGCTGCGCGCCCACGGGCACGATGAACTCGCGCACCTTCACGCCGTTGGGGTCGATGATCTCGATCATCGGGTGCAGCTTCTTGCTGCGGTCCTCGATGATCACCATCTGCCGGCGCCCGGTGGACTCGTCGAGCTCCTCGCGCACCGACTCGTCCTCGACGATGTCGATGAAGCGCAGGGTGCCGCCGAAGTCGGCCACGATGGGCTCGGAGTACGGGTCCCACGCGAACAGCGTGTCGCCCACGGCCACCGTCTGGCTGTCCTCCACCGAGATGGTGGCGCCGTAGGGCACCGCCAGCCGGCTGCGGATGGCCCCCTCGGCCGACCGCATGATGATCTCGCCTTCGCGGCTGGTGACGATGCGCGCGCCCTCGGGCGTCGTCACCGTGACGATGCGCTCGAACTGGGCCACGCCCTCGACCTTGCTCTTGCGCCCGGTGGTTGCCGCGATGCGGGCCGCCGTGCCGCCGATGTGGAAGGTGCGCAGCGTCAGCTGCGTGCCCGGCTCGCCGATGGACTGCGCGGCCAGGATGCCCACCGCCTCGCCCGGGTCCACGATGCCCATCGTGGCCAGGTTGCGGCCGTAGCACTTCACGCACAGCCCGCGGCGGCTTTCGCAGGTGAGCACGCTGCGGATCTTCACCGACTGGATGCCCACCAGCTCGATCTCGTCCGCCGCGTCCTCGTCGATCAGCTCGCCGGCGGCCACCAGCAGGTCGCCGTCGATCGGGTCGTAGATGTCGTCGTTGGCCACCGAACCGACGATGCGGTCCTTCAGCGGCTCCACCACGTCCTCGCCCTCCTTGAGCGCCGCCACCTCCAGCCCGAGGACCGTCCCGCAGTCCTCCTCACTGATGGTGACGTCCTGGGCCACGTCCACCAGGCGGCGGGTCAGGTATCCCGCGTCCGCCGTCTTCAGCGCCGTGTCGGCCAGGCCCTTGCGGGCGCCGTGCGTGGAGATGAAGTACTCCAGCACCGTCAGCCCCTCGCGGAAGTTCGACTTGATCGGCGACTCGATGATCTCGCCGATGCCGCCGGTCAGCTTCTTCTGCGGCTTGGCCATCAGGCCGCGCATGCCGGCCAGCTGGCGCATCTGGTCACGCGAGCCGCGGGCGCCCGAGTTCATCATCATGAACACGGGGTTGAAGCCGCCGCGGTCCGCCGCCAGGCGGTTCACCATGGCGTCGGCCACGTCGTTGTTGGCGTGCGTCCAGGTGTCGATGACCTTGTTGTACCGCTCGCCGTTGCTGATGACGCCGTTGTTGTACGCGCGGGTGAAGCGCGCCACGTCGTCCTCGGCCTCGCGAAGGATCTCGTCCTTCTCGCCGGGGATCTTCATGTCCTCGATGCCCACCGACACGCCGGCCAGCGTGGCGTAGCGGAAGCCGAAGGCCTTCAGGTTGTCCAGGAACACCACCGTCGTTGCCAGCCCCACCGTGCGGTAGGCGCTGAAGATGATGTCGCCCTGCTCCTTCTTGCCCATCGTCTTGTTCCAGAACCCCATCGCGGGCGGAACCGACGAGTTGAAGATGATGCGCCCGGGGGTGGTGGGCACCCACTCCTTGACCATCCCCTCGCCCGGCTCCTTCTCGGACTCGGGGCGCGGGTCGGTGAAGAAGTACACCGTCGAGTGATAGCCCACGCGGCGGTGCGCCAGCGCCATCTCCACCTCGGCCACCGTGCCGAAACGCGGGAGCACCACCGACTGGTCGCGGTCGGCCGGGGCCTTGGCGACCTCGGCCTGGTCCGCCACGACCTTGTCGCGGAAGTCGGCCTGGTCCTTGGTCAGCCAGTAGCACCCGATGACGATGTCCTGCGACGGCGCCGCCACCGGCCGCCCGTTGCTGGGCAGCAGGATGTTGTTCGACGACAGCATCAGCACGCGGGCCTCCAGCTGCGCCTCGAACGAAAGCGGCACGTGCACTGCCATCTGGTCGCCGTCGAAGTCGGCGTTGAAGGCCGCGCAGACGAGCGGGTGAATGCGGATGGCCTTGCCCTCCACCAGCACCGGCTCGAACGCCTGGATGCCCAGGCGGTGAAGCGTGGGGGCGCGGTTCAGCAGCACGGGGTGGTCGCGGATGATGTCCTCGAGCACCTCGTACACCCGCGGATCGTCGCGCTCCACGATCTTCTTGGCGCGCTTCACCGTCTCGGCCTCGCCCCGCTTCTCGAGCTCGTGGATGATGAACGGCTTGAAGAGCTCCACCGCCATGGCCTTGGGCAGGCCGCACTGGTGAAGCTTCAGCTCGGGGCCCACCACGATCACCGAACGGCCCGAGTAGTCCACGCGCTTGCCCAGCAGGTTCTGCCGGAAGCGGCCCTGCTTGCCCTTCAGCATGTCGGACAGCGACTTCAGCGGGCGCTTGCCGCGGCCGCGGATGGCCTTGCTGCGGCGCCCGTTGTCGAACAGCGCGTCCACCGCCTCCTGCAGCATGCGCTTCTCGTTCCGGAGGATCACCTCGGGAGCGCGCATCTCCATCAGCTTCTTCAACCGGTTGTTGCGGTTGATGACGCGGCGGTACAGGTCGTTCAGGTCCGACGTGGCGAAGCGGCCGCCGTCCAGCGGCACCAGCGGGCGAAGGTCGGGCGGGATCACGGGGATCACGTCCAGGATCATCCACTGCGGCTTGTTGCGCTCCGAGGGCGTGGCCCCCGAGCCGCGGATGGCGTCGATCACCTTGAGCCGCTTCAGCACCATCTTCTTGCGGTGCTGGCTGGTCTCGTTGGCCACCTGCGCGCGCAGGCTCTCGGCCAGCGAGTCCACGTCGATCTGGCCCAGCAGGTTGCGGATGGCCGGCGCGCCGATGTCGGCGGCGAAGTCGGCGTCGCCTTCCTCGCGGGCCTTTTCACGCAGGGCGATGTACTCGTCCTCGTCGAGCACCTGGCTGTGCTTGACGTCCTGGGCGCCCGGGGTGGTCACCGCGTAGGCGGCGTAGTAGATCACCTTTTCCAGGTCGCGCAGCGTCATTCCCAGCAGGTAGCCCATCTGGCTGGGAAGCGTCTTGAACATCCAGATGTGGGCAACCGGCACGGCCAGCTCGATGTGGCCCATGCGCTCGCGCCGCACCTTGCTGAGCGTCACCTCGACGCCGCACTTGTCGCAGACGTGCCCGCGGTAGCGGATGCGCTTGAACTTGCCGCAGTGGCACTCCCAGTCCTTGACGGGACCGAAGATGCGCTCGCAGAACAGGCCGTCGCGCTCGGGCTTGAACGAGCGGTAGTTGATGGTCTCCGGCTTGGTCACCTCGCCGAAGCTCCAGCCGCGGATCTCCTCCGGAGAGGCGATCTTCACCTGGATGAAGTTGAAGTCCTGAGACCGGGTCTCGCGGACGCGGGGGAAGTCGATCATGTTCGTGATCCCCTTACTATCGGTTTAAGGCCCGGCATTTCGGGCGCTCGACTGACTGACAGTGCCTGGTCCCAAGTGCCAAGTACCCGGTGGCGCGTTACCAGGCACTTGGTACTTGGAACTGGGTACCTTCCTAGCTTCCGAGCGTCACGCTGATGCCCAGCGCCTGAAGCTCCTTCACCAGCACGTTGAACGACTCGGGCAGCCCCGGCTCGGGCAGGTTCTCGCCCTTGACGATGGCCTCGTACACCCGGCTGCGGCCGTTCACGTCGTCCGACTTCACCGTCAGGATTTCCTGCAGCGTGTGCGCGGCGCCGTACGCCTCCAGCGCCCACACCTCCATCTCGCCGAAGCGCTGTCCGCCGAACTGCGCCTTGCCGGCCAGCGGCTGCTGCGTCACCAGCGAATACGGCCCGATGGACCGCGCGTGGATCTTGTCGTCCACCAGGTGGCTGAGCTTCAGCATGTAGATGGTGCCCACCGTCACCGGGCTTTCGAACTGCGCGCCCGAACGGCCGTCGCGCAGCTTCACCTTGCCGCCGGGGGTCAGCCCCGCCGTCAGCATGTGCTCTTCCAGCGCAGCCGTCAGCCCCTCGCCCGACTTCGAGGCGGCCAGCGCGGCGGCGGCCGGGAAGGCCTCCTCCAGGCTCTGCTGCCGGGCCTCGGCCAGCTCGCGGCCGGCGGACACCAGGTACGCCGCGAGGGAGTTCAGCTTTTCGGTCAGCAGTGCCGGAGTTTCCGGCGCGCCCACCATCCAGTCGATCGGCCGCCCGATGCCCATCTCGGGCCGGGCCCGCTCCTGCGCCAGGGCCTCGTGCGCCTGCACCGTCTCGGCGATGCTGCGCGCGTCGTCCACGTCGAAGGTGGGCGGCATGGCGCTCAGCACGCCCAGCGACTGCCGCGCCCAGGTGGCGCCCGCCAGGCGGATCAGCGTGCCGATCTCGTCCTCGGAAGCGCCCTGGAACACCGGCGTCTTGGCCTCGAAGCCCAGGACGCGCGCCGCCCATCCCAGGTGGGTTTCCAGGATCTGCCCCACGTTCATGCGGCTGGGCACGCCCAGCGGGTTCAGACACACGTCCACCGGGGTGCCGTCCGGCAGGAACGGCATGTCCTCTTCCGGCACGATGCGGGCGATGATGCCCTTGTTGCCGTGGCGGCCGGCCATCTTGTCGCCCACCGAGATCTTGCGCTTCTCGGCCAGGTACACCTTCACCAGCTGCACCACGCCCGGGGGCAGCTCGTCGGGCTGGAAGATCTTGTCGATCTGGCCCTCGGTGCGCTGCCGCACCCGCTCGATCCGGCGCTTGCTCTCGTCGATCAGGCGACGGAGCTGCTCGTTGGTCGGGCGGTCCGTCACCTTGAGCGTGGTGAGGTCGATGTCGTTGAAGTCCAGCGAATCGACCACCTCGTCCGTCAGCTGCGTCCCCTCGTTGAAGAAGGGCTCCACCGTCCCCTTCTTCAGGAACAGGGCGACCTCGCGGCCGCGGATCAGCTCGCGGATCTCCTCGTCGCGGGCCTCGCCGATGCGCTGGATCTCCATGCGCTCGAAGGCGCGCAGCTCGCCGATCTTCTGCCCCCGCTCCTTTTCCAGGATGGGGTCGTCGATGCGGCGGCTGAAGATCTTCACGTCGATCACGGTGCCCTCCACGCCGGGCGGCACCTTGAGCGACGAATCCTTTACGTCCTTGGCCTTTTCGCCGAAGATGGCCGTCAGCAGCTTTTCTTCGGGGGAAAGCTCCGTCTCGCCCTTCGGCGTGATCTTGCCCACCAGGATGTCGCCGGCCTTCACCCGGGCGCCGATGCGCACGACGCCGCGCTCGTCCAGGTCCACCAGCGACTCTTCGGCCACGTTGGGAATTTCGCGCGTGATCTCTTCCATCCCGCGCTTGGTGTCGCGCACCTGGAGCTCCAGCTCCTGGATGTGGATGGAGGTGTACACGTCGTCCTTCACCAGCTTCTCGGACAGCACGATGGCGTCCTCGAAGTTGTGGCCGTACCAGGGCATGAACGCCACCAGCAGGTTGCGGCCCAGGGCCAGCTCGCCGCCGTCGGTCGAGGGGCCGTCGGCCAGCACGGCGCCCTTTTCCACCACCATCCCCTTGCGGACGATGGGGCGCTGGTTGAGCGCCGTGTCCTGGTTGGTGCGCCAGTACTTCTTCATCCGGTAGCGGTCGAACTGCGCCAGGCGGCGCAGCGGCTCGGCGGCAGACCCCACGCCCTCCATCCCGGCATCCACCAGGATGTGGTCGGCGGTCACCTCCATCACCGTTCCGCCGCGCCGGGCCACCACCACGGCGCCCGAGTCGCGCGCGATCACCTCTTCCAGCCCCGTGCCCACCACCGGCGCATGCGGGAACAGCAGCGGCACCGCCTGGCGCTGCATGTTCGAGCCCATGAGGGCCCGGTTGGCGTCGTCGTGTTCCAGGAAGGGGATCAGGGCCGCGGCCACCGACACCAGCTGGTCGGGCGCCACGTCCATGTAGTCGATCTCCTCCGGCCGCAGCAGGGGGAAGTCGCCCCGCTCGCGGCACAGGACGAACTCGTTGTTGAAGGTGAAGCCCGGCGTCAGCGGGGCGTTCGCCTGCGCGATGCGGGCCGTCTCTTCCTCGTTGGCCGACAGCCACGCGCTGATGCGCGTGACCACGGGCGTCACGTGCGTCGTGCGGCCACTGGCGCCCAGGACGGCGCGCCCCACCTCGCCCTCGGCCGGCAGCGCCGGCACGCCCGAGGTGTAGTCGATCGCCACCTCGTCGGGGGTGTCGCCCCACTCCTGCACCTCGAGCCCGGTCATCTGCCGCTCGTTCAGCGACTCGACCACCTCGGCCGTCAGCACCGTCCCCGGCACGGCCAGGACGGCGGCCGTGGTAGGCTGGAAGACGCGGACGGACAGCGACATGGGGTTGCGGATGGCCTCGGGGGCCACGCCGCGCGCCGCCGCGCCCGCCCGGCGGCTGACCACGCGCACCAGGTTCACCGGCTGGGCGGCGATGCGCTCGGCCAGCTCCTCGGTGATGCGCTCGCCGCGCTTGGCCAGCACGGGAAGAGCCGCGAACTCCTGCTCCCAGTCGGTCTGGGCGATCTCGCCGGCCAGCATCCGCGGGAACAGCGTGCTCCAGTCGAACACGTCCTCGGCCAGCTCGGCGCCCACGACCATGGCGCGGAAGATCTCGCGGCCGCGGGCGGCGTCGATGGTTTCGCCCTTCTTGCCGAACACCTTGGCGCGGTCGCCCAGCACCAGGCGCACGGCCTCTTCCAGCTTGGCCTGCGCCGGGTACTTCACGATGGCGCGCACCACCTTGCGGTAGGGCGTCTCGATGAAGCCCAGGTCGTTGATCCGGGCGTACGTCGTCAGCGAGTTGATCAGGCCGATGTTCGGGCCTTCCGGCGTTTCGATCGGGCACATGCGCCCGTAGTGCGAGTAGTGCACGTCTCGCACTTCGAAGCCGGCGCGCTCACGGGTAAGACCGCCCGGGCCCAGCGCCGAGAGGCGACGCTTGTGCGTCATCTCGGCCAGGGGGTTGGTCTGGTCCATGAACTGGCTGAGCTGCGACGATCCGAAGAACTGCTGGATCACCGCCGACACCGTGCGCGCGTTCACCAGGTCGTCGATGTTGATCTTGTCGGGGTCCGACACGATCGACATGCGCTCGCGCACCAGCCGCGCCATGCGGCTGAGGCCCACGCTGAACTGGTTGGCGATCAGCTCGCCCACCGAACGCACCCGGCGGTTGCCCAGGTGGTCGATGTCGTCCGTTTCGCCGCGCCCCTCGTGAAGCTCGATCAGCTGCCAGAGGATGGCCAGCACGTCCTGCGCGGTGAGCGCCGTCATGCCCGCCGGCGGCACCGTGTAGCCCAGCGACTCGAAGGCCGGGGCCAGCCGCTGGTTGATCTTGTACCGGCCCACCCGGCCCAGGTCGTAGCGCTTGTTCAGCGCCTCTTCCGTGTACTCCGAGTAGTCGGTGCTGGCCGCGGCCGTGCCGTTGCCGCTGCCCGTCAGCTCGCCGGTGACGACGAGCGAGGTGCGGGGCTGGAAGAGCAGCCGCCACACGGCCACGTACACCTGCACCACGCGGTTCAGCTCGTACACCAGCACGCGGCTTGGCTTGCCGGCCTTTTCGGTGCGGTCGTCGCGGAAGCTTTCCCACACGTAGCGGATGCCGCGCTCCTGGGCGAAGCGCAGCATGCGCTCCTCCACCGAGCGCTGCCCCTCGCGCGACATGGGGTCTACCGGCTGCGAACCGCGCTCCGCCCACGACGCCAGGAAGTCGGCGACGTGCATGATGGTGTCGCCCTCGGCCAGGAACTCTTCCTCGGTCCACGTGTCGGGGGCCGGGGCCGTGCCCGGGCGCACCAGGTTGTGGATGGCGAACAGCGAGTCGAGCGTGCCGCGCGTGGGGTCCTTGGCCAGCGTGGCGCGCAGCGCCGACCCGCTCTGGCTGGTGGCCCGGTACGTGGCCACCGACTCGATGCCGGCGCGCAGCATGCGCCCCAGCGCGTCGCCGTTGATCTCGTCGCCCGCGCGCGCCACCAGCGCCGAGGCCACCACGGGAAGGGTGGTGACGCCGGCCTCGCGGAGCGACGCGTACAGCTCGGGGGTCACCCGGCGGCCGCGCTCGTACACCTCGCCCGTCGAGGGAAGCACGATGTCGCGGTACAGCACGGGGCCGTTGGGGCCCAGCACCGCCGGGTCCGGCACGTCCTCGGCCAAAAAGCCGTGGAACACCTCGCCGCGGCGCCCGCTCCCCGTGGCCTGCTCCAGCGTGTTGAGCGCGACGGTGTCGCGCTTCAGGAACACGCCCAGGATGTCGGCGTCGCGGCTGAAGCCCACCGCGCGCAGCAGCGCCGTGGCGGGGAACTTCTTCTTCTTGTCGATGTGCACCGCCACCACGTCGTGGATGTCGAGGGTGAACTCCACCCACGACCCGCGGAACGGGATGATGCGCGCGCTGAACAGCTTGCTGCCGTTGGGGTGGGTGTTCTCTTCGAACACCACGCCCGGCGAACGGTGCAGCTGGCTGACGATGACGCGCTCGGCGCCGTTGATCACGAAGGTGCCCAGCCCGGTGAGCAGCGGCAGCTCGCCCAGGTAGACTTCCTTCTCGATGATGTTGCGCGGGCGCTTGTCGCCGTTGATCTCCTCGAAGATGACCAGCTGCAGGGTCGCCTTGAGAGGAGCGGAAAAGGTCATGTCGCGCTCGATGCACTCCTCCACGGAGTACTTCGGCTCACCGAGCGTGTAGCGCACGAACTCCAGCGAGAAGTTCTCGTGCACGTCGGTGATCGGGAACAGATCTTTGAAGACGCGCTCGAGCCCGATGTCCTCGCGGTCCTGCGAGGCGGCGTCCAGCTGCAGCAGCGCTTCGAACGCCCGCGTCTGGATGTCGAGCAGATGGGGCATCCCCATCCCGGTCTCGAGCTTCCCAAACGAAATTTGCTTTATCATCTCAGCCATGGCTCACCCGGACGCAGGCGAAAACAGCCCCGTCCCCGGTCCCCGCGAAAAATTCGCGAGGCGGGGCGGAGCGGCGAAGCTTCAGTGTGTTGTGTGACGAACTGTAATCAACATCGCGCCGAGGTGGAAGTAAGTGAGACGGGACCGGGCGCCGGGAACGTGGGACCTGGAAGGGCGGAGCC
>NZ_DASVSF010000054.1 GCF_036388275.1 Longimicrobium sp. | reverse complement strand
CCCCCCGCCGCTTTTCATCCCAGGTCCTTTTCCCACGTCTGGCCGATGGACGCCGCGCCGAACATCTCGTGGCGCGTCTCGTCCACCAGTCGAAAGCCCTTCGCCTCGTAGATCCTTCGCGCGGAGACGAGGGCATCGTTGGTCCACAGCCGCATGGTGCGGTATCCCACCTGGTGCGCGAAACGGATGCACTCGTCCACCAGCGCGGCGCCGACGCCCAAGCCGCGGGCGGAGGGCTCCACCAGCAGCAGGCGCAGCCGGCCGACCTCGTCCGTGTCGCGGAACAGCATCACCGAGCCCACGCGTTCGCCGTTGCGCTCCGCGATCCAGCAGCGGTCCACCGCGGGGTCGTGCTGGAGCAGGAACTTCGCGGCGATGTCGGCCACCAGCCCCTCGAAGCGCTGGTCCCAGCCGTACTCGCGCCAGTACAGCTCCCCGTGCCGCTGAACGATCCATCCCACGTCCCCCGGCTGGTGGGTCCGCAGGATGAACGGCTGTGCGCCGCTCTCCGCTTCCATCGGCAATCCTCGTCTGTCGTCGTCTGCTTCACACGCCAATCGACCATCGCCCGTCAGGCCCGGCAAGGGCGCCGGATTGCCAGATGCGCGCGATGTGGGCATCTTCTTGTGTCCGTTCGCGTTGCCTTGCGCCCCGACATCCACCGCTCCGCCGCATGGAATCCCAGTCCCTGGGCCTGTTCGTCGCCTTTTCGGCAGGGCTGCTCAGCTTTCTTTCGCCCTGCGTGCTGCCGCTGGTGCCCAGCTACGCCACGTTCATCACGGGGATGAGCCTGGACGAGCTGGCCGACCACGAGCTGCGCGCGCGGCGCACGGCGCTGGTGCACGGGCTGCTGTTCGTGGCGGGGTTCACCGCCGTCTTCATGCTCCTGGGCGCGTCCGCCACCTTTCTGGGCGGGATGATGCGCTACGCCACCACCTGGCTGGAGCGCATCGGCGGCGTGATGCTGATCCTGTTCGGCGCGTACCTGCTGGGCATCCTTCGCCTTCCCGGCGCCGGCCGCGAGTGGCGCATGCACCTGGCCGACAAGCCCGCCGGGTACCTGGGCACCGTTCTCGTCGGCGTCACCTTCGGCGCGGGCTGGACCCCGTGCATCGGGCCGGTGCTGGGCGGTATCCTGACGCTCGCGGCCACGCGCAGCAGCATGGGCGAGGGGATGGGCCTTCTCGCCGTCTACTCCGCCGGCCTGGCGATTCCCTTTCTGCTGAGCACGCTGCTCATCCAGCGCTTCCTGTCGGCGTTCCGGCGGATGCGGGGATGGCTTCCGTGGATCAACCGCATCAGCGGCGCCATGCTGCTCGTTCTTGGCGTGCTGATGCTCACGGGCCAGTTCACCCTGCTCACCGCGCAGCTGGCCCGGTGGACGCCGGAGTGGCTGTCCACGCGACTCTGATCCGTCGACTGCGCTTGCTTTCGCACCCGCCGCGGGCCAGATTCCGGCCCCGCGGCGGTCCTGTTTTCCTCCCCTGAATCCCAAGCCCGGACGGCGCATGCCTCCACAAATCCGCATTCTCCTGGTGGACGACCACGCGATGCTGCGCTCCGGCCTGCGCGCGCTGCTGGAGGCGGAGCCCGGGTTCGTGGTGGTGGGCGAGGCGGGCACGGGCGAGGAAGCGGTGATGAAGGTGCCGCAGACCTGCCCCGACGTGGTGGTGATGGACCTGTCGATGCCCGGCATGGGCGGGCTGGAGGCCGTGAGGCAAATCGCCGCGCTGGGCACCACCGCCCGCGTGCTGGTGCTGACGATGCACGGCGAAGAAGAGCACCTGCTCCCTGTGCTGGAGGCGGGGGGAAGCGGCTACGTCACCAAGAGCAGCGCCGACGAGGAGCTGATCGAGGCCATCCGCACCGTGGCCGCCGGCGACGTGTTCCTGTATCCCAGTGGCGCCAAGCTCCTGCTGCGCGGCCTGAAGCAAAAGGCCGAGCCGGGCGAAGAGGATCCGCTCGGAAAGCTGACGGAGCGCGAGCGCGAGGTGCTGGGGTTCACCGTCGAGGGCTTCAGCAGCAGCGAGATCGGCAAGAAGCTGTTCATCAGCCCCAAGACGGTAGACACCTACCGCGCGCGGATCATGGAGAAGCTGGACCTTCACCACCGCAGCGAGCTCGTTCGCTTCGCACTCCGGCGCGGGCTGCTGAAGGCCGAGTAAAACCCGGGGCGCGCACGATGGCCGTGCCGCCTGTGCCTGACAATCGAGCACCCGTTGGAAACATATGCCGGTGGAGAACCGCAGGGTCGTCATCACGGGCGTGGGGATGGTCACCGCGCTGGGCAACAACGCCGCCGACACGTGGGAGGGCGTCAGGGCCGGCCGTTCCGGCGTCGGCCCGCTCACCCGGTGCCAGCTTCCCGGCTTGGCCCCGGAGATCGCCATCGCCGGCGAGGTGAAGAACTTCAGCGCCGATCCGGTGATCGACCGCAAGGACGCCCGGCGGATGGATTGGTTCATCCAGTACGCCCTCGTTGCCGCGCACGACGCCATGGTCAACGCGGGCTTGGGCGGGCTCGGGCCCGTGCCGAATCCGGAAGAGACGGGCACCATCGTCGGTTCCGGCATGGGCGGGCTGATCTCCATCATGGAGACCTCCGAGACCATGCGCGAAAAGGGGATGAACCGCGTTTCGCCGTTCTTCATCCCCGCCAGCATCATCAACCTGGCCGCCGGGCAGATCGCCATCCGCACCGGCGCGCAGGGGCCCAGCTACGCCCCCGTCTCTGCCTGCGCCAGCAGCAACCACGCGATCGGCGAGGCGTTCCACGCCATCCAGCGCGGTGACGCCCGGATGATGCTGGCCGGCGGCACCGAGGCCTGCCTGACGCCCATCTCCTTCGCCGGCTTTGCCGCGGCGCGCGCCCTCGCCACCCAGTACGAGACGCCGGAAACCGCGTCGCGCCCGTTCGACGCCACGCGCAGCGGCTTCGTGCACGGCGAGGGCGGCGGGGTGCTGGTGCTGGAGGAACTGGAAAGCGCCCGCGAGCGCGGCGCGCCCATCCTGGCCGAGATCATCGGGTTCGGCATGAGCGCCGACGCGTTCCACATCACCGCGCCGCCAGAGGACGGGGCGGGCGCGGCGCGGGCCATGAAGGCCGCCCTGCGCAGCGCCGGCCTGGCCCCGGAAGAGGTGTCGTACATCAATGCCCACGGCACGTCCACGCCGGTGGGCGACGCGGCCGAGACGCGCGCCATCCGCTCCGTGCTGGGCGCCCATGCCGACCGAGTGCCTGTGTCTTCCACCAAGTCGATGATCGGCCATGCGCTGGGCGGCAGCGCGTCCATCGAGGCGGGCGTCTGCGCGATGGCCATCCGCGACGGCATCATCCCGCCGACCATCAACCTGCGCACGCCGGACCCGGAGTGCGACCTGGACTACGTTCCCGACACCGCGCGCGAGCAGGCGCTGGACGTGGTTCTCAGCAACTCGTTCGGCTTCGGTGGGGCGAACACCACGCTCGTCCTGCGCCGCTTCGACGGCTGACGATCGACGGCGCAGGATCGAAAACGGGAGGCCCGGATCACCGGGCCTCCCGTTTTCATTCCACCGCGGCGGGGGCGTCAGCCGTTGCCGCCCTCGTGGCCATCCGCCGTGTCGTCGAGTCCCCCGGAGGTGTTCGACTCACTGGAGCGCCCGGCCGACGGGCTGGTGCCGGAGGAGTTTCCGCCGCCGGTCGATCCGCCGGCCGAGTATCCTCCGCCGTGCGACTGCCGCCCGCCGGTGACGTTCTGGGCCAGGTTGCGCACGCTGCCCAGGAACCCGCCACCGCCCGCACCGGAGCGACCGCCCCAGTTGCCGCCGCGGCCGCGCGACTGCCCGGGCTCGGAGATCTGCTCCACCGCCTCGGCCAGCTCGTAGCGGCCCTCGCGGCTGTCCAGGTCCGTCGCCACGTCCGCCTGGGCGATGATCCCCACCAGCCGGCCCTCGCGGTCGGTGATGGGAACGCGGCGCACCTGCTCGCGCTCCATGACGTTCAGCACGTCACGCAGCGAGTCGTTCTTGTTGCAGGTTTCCACCTGGGTGGTCATCACCTGGCTGACCGTGGTGGAGTTGGCGTCCAACCCGTCGGCGACGGCGCGGATGGCGATGTCGCGGTCGGTGAGCACGCCACGCAGGCGCTTGCTGCTTTCGCTCTCCACGACGGGGATGATGCCCACGTCCAGGTCGCGCATCTTGCGCGCGGCGTCGGCCAGCGACGTCTCGGGCGTCACCGTCTCGGGGTTGTCGGTCATCACGTCGGCCGCGCGCAGGCGCCGCAGCTCTTCGCCGCCGCCCTGCTGCCCGCCGCCGTACCCCGGGTCACCGAACCCGGAGCCGCCGCCCTGGCCCCCGCCGAACGACCCGCCGCCGTAGCCGCCCCGGCCACCGCTGCTCCATCCCCCGCCGTACCCGCCGGAGTTCTGCCCACCACCACCGTACCCGCCGCCGCCACCACCGCCGCCGTAGGAGCCCCCGCCATAGCCACCCCCGCCGTAGCCGCCGCCGGACTCACCGCGGAAGCCCGGGTCTCCGTAGCCGTAGCCGCCGTACCCCTGGCCGCCGCCGTACATCCCGCCGCCGAAGCCCTGGCCGCCGTAGCTGTACCCGCCGGATTGCCGGTCGCGGCCGCTGCCCCAGTCGGCATCTCCGGAGTAGCCCCCACCGCCGGAGCCGCCGCTGCCCGTGCTGTACCCGCCATAGCCGGAGCCGCCGCGCGCGCCGCCGTACCCGCCGGCGCCGAATTCGTTGTCGTACGCCCCGCCACCGGGCCCAAAGCCGGAGAAGCCGCCGCTCTGGCCGCCACCGGCGTCCGAGCCCATGCCGCCGTACTCACCGCCACGCGAGGCGCCACCGCGATTTCCCCCACCACCGCCGTACCCACCCTGGCCGAACCACCCGCGGTCCTGGCCGTAGTCGCGTCCGTAGCTTGCCATGCCTCGTCTCCTCGTTCTGGTGACCTGGCCTTCCAAAACTCACTCCCCGCACGGGGGAGAGGGAGGGACGGCGGGTGCAAGATGGATACCCCGCAACCGGGTCCTACGTCCTCCTCCGCCGCAGGGCGACGACGCCGAATCCGATCACGGCGATGGCCGCAAAGCTGAACCACTGCACGGCGTAGCTCAGGTGGTTCCCCTCGCCCATCTCCGGCAGCGGCACGGGGATGGGAGGATCGGGCACGGCGCCGTCCGCCAGCTGCTGCACGTGCACGGGCAGCACCTCGCCCTGCGCCCTCGCGCGAAGGGCAGCCAGGTCCAGCCGCCGGTACGTGGTATCGTCGCCTACGCGCCCTGCGGGCATCCCGCCGTCGGGACGCGTCTCCACCGGCAGCAGCACCCCGGTCACGGTGACCTCACCCGTGTCCGGCCGCAGCGCGGAGCGGTCGATCGTGGCCGCGTCGGGCGAGGGCGCCCAGCCGCGGTTCACCATCACCACGCGCCCGTCCCCCAGCACCAGCGGCGCGACGATGTGCACCCCCGGATTCCCCTCGCGGGCGCGGGCGCGCAGCACGACGGCGCCCGTGGGCGCGTAACGGCCCTGCACACGCACACGGCGCCAGACGTACGCGTCAGGATCCGACGTGACGGCGGCGGCCGTGGTGGCATCCAGCACCAGCGGACGCTGGGCAGTCGCGGTGCCCACCGCCTCGTTGCGGGCGCGCCGCTCCTTCAGCCGGTCCAGCTGCCACAGCCCCAGTCGCACGCACACGCCGGCGACGAGCAAAACGAATACGGCGGCGAGAATGCCGCGCACGGTGAACTTCACGGGATCGATGCGGGTTGGTCGAACGAGATCCAGGCCTGACGAAGCGAAAAGGTAATCGCTGCGGAAGGGGACGGAAACGGGGCGCCAGCCTCCATGGCCGGCGCCCCGCTCACGCTCCCCACTCGCGCCCGGATCAGATCGGGGCGGGCAGAGGATCGCGTCCCAGGCCGCCGTCGTCGCCGCGAGGCGGATACGAGTCGGCCTCGTGCAGCGGCATGCCATCGTACTCCCCCGTCGTCCGAACGGAGCCGGCAACCCCCATCGCCGACACCTCGTCGAACTCCTCGCGATACGCGGGGGCGCTCCGGCGGCGGCGCAGCAGGCCGCGGCGGGGCCGCTCCTCGCCGGTTTCGCCGCGCAGGGCCGTCAGCTCCGCCTCCTGCTCGTTGGCCACTTCCATCAGCCGGCGGGCGCGGCGCTCCCACAGCTCCGCCTTCTCCTGCGCGTGGGTGCTGTAGGCGGCGCGGCCCCGCACGTCCTGGTTCATGCCGAACTCGCGGATGGCGGGGCGGGCCGCCTCGTCCTCGTCGCTTTCGCCCGTCAGGTACCCCAGCACCAGCCCCGCCAGGAACACGCCGCCCAGCAGCGGGAAGGCGTTCTCGCGCGCCTTGCGGCGCACGGGGGCCATCACGTCGAGCTTCTCCTCCACCTGCGCCCGCTTGCGGACGAGGGCTTCCTCGATCTGCTCGATGGTGTCGGACATCCGCGCGCGCGTCTGCTCGATCTGCAGGCGCGCCAGCTCGGGGTCGCTCACGTCGGCGATGGTCCCGGGCGCCGTCGTGTGGACGGACGCGGAAGCCGTCACGTGAGTCGATGAGGCAGCGGCCGTGTGGCCCGACGACGGGGTGATCACGACTTCGGGATGGGTCACGCGCCCGGGCACGGCCCCGCCGGCGAGCGCCACGTCGGGGACGGTATCGTCGTCCCCACGCGTTACGTTCAGGTCAGCCATAGGTCACTCCCGGTCAGCGAAGGAGCCGGCCAATGAAGAAGCCGGCGATTCCGGCGATCACCAGCGTCTGGAGCGGACGCTCGTTGTACCGCTGTTCGAACTGGTCTCCGGCGCCGCGCGCGCCGGCCGCCACCGTCTGCACGCCGTCGCGCAGCTGCGTCATGGGATCGGTGCTGGGCGGGCGGTAGTCGCCGTCGCCCAGCGCGGCCCCGCCGTACAGGTCGGCGCGAGGTGCCGGGTGCATCACGGCCTCCACGCGGCTGCGCACCGCGCCCGCGCCCGCCGCCACCGAGTCGGCCACGCCCGACGCGCGTACCTTCTCGCGCGCCTGGTCGGCCAGCTCGGCCGCGCGCACGCGGGCGTGCACCGCCAGGGTGCGGGCCTGCTCGGCCATCACGGCCGCACGCTCACGCGCCTGCTCCGCCACGTCCGAAACGGTCTCGCGCGCCTGCCCGGCCACCTCCGAAACGGTCTCGCGCGCCTGCCCGGCCACGTCCGATACGGTGTCGCGCACCTGGTCCATGCGCGAGCCGTGCGCCATCAGGTGCTCGCGGGCGGCGTTGGTCGCGTCGAGCTCCGGGCCCTCGCCCGCGCCCAGCCCCATGGCCGCCATCACGTCCGACACCCAGCGGTAGTGCCGCTCTTCGTCGAGCGCGGCCCGGTCGATGATGCGCTTGATGTTGTTGGGCCAGAAGTTGGCCTTGGCCGCGTACGTGTCGTACTTGGCGCGCACCTGCAGCTCGTTGTGGCGGAAAGCCGTGAGCAGGCCGCGGTCGCCCGCCAGGCCGGCCAGGCTCTGCAACGCCAGCTTGAACGGCCCGGTGAGGTGCGGGTGGTTCTTCGGCTGGCCGCCCAGCTCCGAGATCAGCTCGTTCAGCTCGCGGATGTGCCGCTCGTGCTCGCGCAGGAACCCGGCGATCTGGGCCGCGTGGTCGCGGTCCTTGAGCTTTTCCATCGCGATCTCGTACGCGCCGACGGCATCATGGTCGAGCTGGAGCAGGTCGTTCAACCCGTCCAGGATCTCGGCCGTGGCCGCCGGTACGGTTCCCACCTCCGGGCGTGTCGTATCGGTGTCCACCGCTTCCTCCCTCCGTGAGAATCCCTTGTCCCGGTCCTGCTCTGCCGCGCCGTGCCCGCGCGGCTCGGGAGGGCGCGGCCATGCACGAGCCGTTCCACCCTCCCCGTTCAGCGGGGACGCGCCCGGGAAGGGCGTCGGACGCCGCACCAGCGGGCGCTGTCCTTGCACTGCACGGACGGCGACGCGGGAAGGCCGTCAGTGGGACGGAGCGCCCCGGCGTACGGGAAAAGTAAGGAGATACCCCATGAGACTGGCAGTTCGAGCCTCGTTTCTCACCATCATGTTCGCCGCCCTGTCCGGATGCGCCGGGCTGGGCCTCGAGCAGGTGCTACAGGCCCCGTCCTTCCGCGTGGACAGCGGCCAGCAGGCGCAGCTCCGGCTGCTTCCGCCGTCGATGGACCGCCCCACCGGCGGCGCGGCCGTGCGGCTGTACGCGCGGGTGAGCAACCCCAACCCGGTGGGCCTCACGCTCACGCGGCTGATCGGCAGCCTGTCGCTCTCCGGCCGCGAGGCCGCCGACGTCAGCTTTCCGCTGGGCGTGCCCATGCAGGCGAATGGCGAAACGGTGATCCCCATCGACATCGCCATCGACTTCAGCGACGTCCCGGGCCTGCTGGACGTGGCCCGCAATGCGCTCTCCGGCCGCGGCATCAACTACCAGCTGAACGGCACCATCGGGGTGGATGCCGGGCTGCTGGGCCAGCCCAGCTTCGGCCCCATGCGGCTGCTCGAAGGCGACCTGCGCGTCACCCGCTGAGCCAAGGGTTGCTGGAACGAAGCCCCTCCGTCGTGCCCACGACGGAGGGGCTTCGGCTTTCAGAACGGCTGCGGCGGCAAGGGAGGACCGGTTCCCGGCCGCCACCGGAACAGGGCATCCTGGGCGCGCATGCAGGCTTCGTCATACTGGTCGGGGCTGATGCTTTGCGATGCGTACAGTGCCACCGCCGTCGCCCGGATGCGCAGGCGGACCCGGGGAATAACCACCCGTCCCAGGAACAGGATGACCGCGCTGTATGCGGCCCCTGCGTACAGTATCCACGGATCGAGAACAAACGAGAGCAGCACAAACACCAGGTACACGCCGTACCAGGACAAACGCAGCACCTCGATGGCTCGTGCCGCCCACATCAGCCGGCGCAGGTTTCTCACCGTAGGTTCCATGACGACCTATCCTTTCTGCACCTGGTACACCGTGTATATCACGAGCGCGAAGGTATCGGGCAGAACGATGCCGACCAGCAAGCGTTTCGTTCCTGTTAGTTTCCCTCCGTCGCGCTGCCACGAGTGCTCGCGATCGACATCGACCGACATGAGCAACGCGAGCACGAGGACCAGCAGCCAGCCGATCGCTGGCGACACGTCGGTTCCCGCCTCGGCCAGCCGGATGTCGCTTACGACGATGCCGAACGTCATGAACAGGAGCGTCGTTCCGATCGCCCAATCGTTGCGACGAGGGGTAGGGTCTCCCTCGCGCCTGCCCAGCCGGCGGGTGTACATGCCGACCAGTGTGAGCATAAGCGGATATCCGAGCAGCTGCACCGCGGCGTTCGCGAACGGGTCTCTCATCTCCGGCCGGCACTCTCGACGTGAAGCGCAAACCTGCACCGTGCGTCTAATTTGCACGGACCGAAGCTGACAGTCAAGACAATCGTTTGCGCCACCGGCCGCACCACTTCACGTGGGCGGCCGGGGCGAACCGGAGGCGCCATCCGCCTGCCCGCCAACAATTTGGCATCACGTCACATCCGCCGCGCAAGGAACGGCCGGAGGCGCCGACACCGATCACGCCAGCGTGTGAAAGCACCGAATTGCAGAAACGAGAAAGGGAGCGCCGAAGCGCTCCCTTTCTCGTTTCACTCCCCCTGTCACACCCCATGAAGCTTTCCATCTCGCGGGTCCCCCAACCCGCGTCCTGCTCCCCCCATCACCACCCCACCCGTGCCGGCGAACGTCCCCCAACGTCCGGCCCGGCACCCTGCTCCGCGGGTCCCCCAACCCGCGGCCCTGCTCAGGCTTCCTTGCCCGTTCCGGCCAGGATACCCACCGCCCTGAAGCACTTGTGGCAGTATAGCGCCGCCGCGTACTCACCCTCGGGATTGGTGACCGACGCAAACCCGTTGGGGTCGATCTCCGGCTCGATGAACGCCAGGACCTCGATGGTGTCGGGCCCGCACATCGGGCACGGCACGTTGGAGGGATCCTTCCGGTACGCCATCAGCAGCTCGAGCGCTTCCGCATCCGTAAACGGGCCTTTGGGCTGCGGGAGGGCCTCGGCGAGCTCCTTCACGATCCGGTTCATAGCGGCCTCCTTCGGGTTCCCTCTATTCGTCAGCCTGCTCAGCTCTCGATCGTCGTGTGCCCCATCGTAAAGCAACCCGTGTGCCATCCCCTTGACCACCAACCAGATGTGCGAGATCGATGATTCCCGCGCGGATGGCCCTCCCCCTTCCCGGCGGCGATCCTCCGCCCTTTCCGTGCGCATCGGTAAAGCAAGCACCGTTCCAAAGTGCGCCGACGAAACGCAAGCCGATGGATTCCATCGGCTTGCGTCATCCCCGCGAGCGGAACGGCCGTCGTCAGTTGGGCAGCGGGGGAGATCCGGGCCTGAGCGTGCGCTCGAACAGTTCGTAGATGCGGCGGTACTCGTCGGTCCACGAATCCGCCCGCTGGAAGGCGTGGCCCTCCACGGGGTACACCGCCAGCTCCCAGTTGGTCTTGCCCAGCTCGATCAGCCGCTGCGCCAGGCGCGCCACGTCCTGAAAGTGCACGTTCACGTCCACCATCCCGTGCGCGATCAGCAGGTCGCCGCGCAGCCCCTCGGCGAAGTAGATGGGCGACGAGCGGCGGTAGGCCAGCGTGTCCTCGTGCGGCAGGTTCAGGATGCGGCTGGTGTACCAGTGGTTGTAGTGCGCCCAGTCGGTCACCGATCGCAGGGCCGCGCCGCTGCGGAAGGTTTCCGGCTCGGTGAACATCCCCATCAGCGTGATGAACCCGCCGTAGGAGCCGCCGTAGATGCCCACGCGCTTCGGGTCCACCCCCTCCCGGGCCACCATCCACCGCACGGCATCCACCTGGTCCGTCAGGTCCTTGCCGCCCATGTGCCGGTAGATGCCCGTGCGCACCGCCGCACCGTAGCCGGCCGAGCCGCGGTAGTCCACGTCCATCACGGTGTACCCCCGCGAGGCCAGCAGGTGATGGAACATGTACTCCCGGAAATACGTGCTCCACCCGCGATGCGCGTTCTGCAGGTACCCGGCGCCGTGCACGAAGATCACCGCGCCCCCGTGCGGCTGCGCGCCCAGGTCGCGCGGGCGGAAGATGCGGGCGTACACCGTCTGCCCGTCGCGCGCGGCGAACGACACCACCTCCGGACGAATCCACGGGCCGCGGCGGAACTCGGCCGTGCGCGACTCCGTCACCTGACGCGGCCGCGCGCCGGGGCGGTTGGGCATCAGGTACAGCTCCGGCGGCGCGTTCGCGGTCGAGTGCAGCAGCGCCAGCCAGCGCGCGTCGGGGGACGGCGTGACGGTGGTCCACCCCTCCAGCGGCGACACACGGGTGCGCGGCCCGCCGCCGACGGGGATCGAGTAGACGGCCCGCTCGCCGGGGTGTGTTTCGCTGGTGGTGACCAGGAAGCTGCGCCGGTCGGGGGAGAGGGTGACGTCCTCCACCTCCCACTGGCCCGAGGTGATGGCCGTCGCCATGCCGCCGGTGGCGGGTGCGGTGTACAGGTGCGCGTAGCCGGTGCGCTCGGAAACGAAGTAGATGTGGTCGTTGGAGAGCCAGCTGGCGGTGAACAGCCCCGGGCCGCCCACCCACGCCGTGTCGCGCAGTGCGTCCACCGTCGTCGTGCGCCCATCCGGCCCCACCACGTAGATCCAGCGGTCCTTGTAGTCGAACGGAACGCCGACCAGCAGCGCGCGGTCCTCCGTGGGGGCCCAGCCGGCGGGGGTGATCGCCAGCTTGCGCGCCGCGTGGGCACTGTCAGGGGCGATCCACGTCAGCCGGGAGGTGTGGAGGTCCAGGATGGCGGCCTTCTCCACGTCCTGCACGTCGCCCACCTTGTTGCGCACGTTCAGGGGCTCGGTGTAGCCGCTTTCCGTGACCCACGCGGGCACCATCGTCTGCTGGTCGCCCTCCACGTTCTCGCTGACGCCCAGCAGCACGTACCGCCCGGAAGGCGACACGTCGAAGTAGCTGATGGTGGTGTTCTTCCCCAGGTACGCGGGCCGCACGGTGGCACGAAGCGAATCCAGCAGTTCGCGGCGCTCCCGCTCCGCCCGGCGGTCGCGGACCACGTCGAAGAGCTCCGCCTGCCGGGTGCGCAGGTCGCCGCGCGCGCCGGTGGGCTCGTTCGTCCTCGGGGCGTTGTCCAGCCGCAGGTCCGTCAGCTGGCGCAGGGGCCCGCCCGCGACGGGGACGGAGAACAGGTTGTTGGCCGACATCCAGAACACCGTGCGGCCGTCCAGCGACAGCTCCGGGCCGCGCTCGCGCGCCGGCGTGTCGGTGATGCGGCGCTCGGCACCATTCCGGTCCACCACGAACACGTCGCCGCGCCGTTCGAAGGCGCGCCGCGAGCGGTCCAGCGTCCACCCCCCGCCGCCGGACGGGGGAAGGACCCGATCGGCGACCGAGTCCGGCAGCATCTCGGGCGCGCCGCCGCCCACGGCCACGCGGTACACGTGCGTCGCCGTGTCGCGCGCCTCGGGCTGCCGCCAGCGGAAGTACACCCAGCGGCCGTCCGGCGACCAGCGGACCTCGTCGGGCGAGCGGCCCACCAGCTCGGGACCGCGCATGATGTTGCGGACGGACAGGTCGAAGCCGTTGGCGGCCGTCTGCGCGCGCGCGGGCGCCGCCTGCGTGAGCAGAAGCGCGCCCGCGGCCGCGGCCCGAGCAGAAAAACGCATCATCGACGTTCCAGGGAGGGTGAGGGGGATACCTGCGAATTCCTTAGCACAGTCTACGCAAACGCGCCCGGCGCTACAAGGCGCCGGGCGCGGAGGATCCGGCCGGGGCGGCTCAGCCGGGAAGCTGGATCTCGGGCTTCTCGGGGTGGGGCCGGTACAGCACACCTACGCGGCCGATGGCCTGCACCGCCACGGCCCCGTCGATCCGTTCGGCGAGCGCCGCGGCGCCCTCGCGCGCGGTCATGGGCGCCGCTTCCAGGATCTTCACCTTCAGCAGCTCGCGGGTGTTGAAGGCCTCCTCCAGCGACCGTACGGTTTGGTCGGTCACGCCTTCCTTGCCCACGAAGAGCACCGGGTTCAGGTGGTGCGCCAGCGACTTGAGGTGCGCCCGCTGCTTGGGAGTCAGTTCCACGGCCTGGCCTGCGGTCGATGTTGGAAGTTTCGTTGCCTCGCGCGGACAAGATAGCGAGTGGCGTGCCGCCGTGCAGGGGGGAGAACGCGAGCCCCGCCGCGCACGAAAGGCGGGGCGGGGCTGCGGGTCCGTCTGGACCTGGAGCGATCAGGCCAGTTCCACGCGGTTGCGGCCGTTGCTCTTGGCCTGGTACAGCGCACGGTCGGCCGCGCGAACCAGGTCCGTGTGGCTGGTGGCGTCGGTGGGGAACGCCGCCACGCCAAAGCTGGCGGTCAGCGGACGGGGCACCTCGGCGTTGGGGGGCAGCGCCTCCACCAGCACCCGCAGCCGCTCCGCCAGCTTCAGCCCCTCTTCCTTGGTGGTCTCGGGAAAGACGAGGGCGAACTCCTCGCCGCCGTAGCGGCAGGCACTGTCGGTGCTCCGGAACGCGTGCCGCACCGCCCGCCCGATCCGCTGCAGCGCGTGGTCGCCCACCTCGTGGCCGAAGTCGTCGTTGATGGCCTTGAAGCGGTCGATGTCCAGCAGCACCAGGCACAGCGGCCGGTTGTACCGCTGCGAGCGCGCCAGCTCGTTCTCCAGGATCTCATCGAAGCCGCGGCGGTTGTGGCAGCCGGTCAGCGGGTCGATGGTGGCCTGCGCGCGAAGCCGGTCCAGCAGCTCGGCGTTGCGCAGCGCGATGGCCGACGAGTCGGCAAGGGCGCGCAGCAGGGCCAGGTCGTGCGGCTCGTACGGCGCGTCGGTCATCCGGCGGCCCAGGATCAGCAGCCCCGCCTCTTCGTCGCCGAAGTCCAGCGGCGCCACCACGGCCACTTCGGCCGGCACGTGGTCGCGGATCTCCGCGTCTTCGGGGGGGATCACCGGCGGCTGGCCCGGGGCCGCGATGGCCCGCACCACCCGGCCCGGAATGGCGAACGCCACCGACTCGCCACGAAGCGAGCGCACGGCGCGGCAGGTGTACTGCTCGCCCTCGGTGTGGTACAGCGCCGCCCACCAGGCAAAGAACACCTCGCCCACCGAGTCAAGCACCAGCCGCTCCGTCTCCTCCGCGCCGCGAACCACGGCCAGCGTGCGCGCCACCTGCTGCAGCGCGCCCAGGTGAAAGCGAAGCTGGTCCAGCTCCAGCGTCTGCGCGGCGCGGTGCTGCTGCACCGCCCACACCCGCTCCAGCTGCTCGGCGACGGCCTGCACCGCCTGGGGGTCGTACAGGGCCGTGTGGGCGCCCGCCAGAACCCTTCCCTGCCCTCCGGGCGCGTCGAAGCCCGCCAGCGGCACCAGCCCCTCTGCGTCGTCACCCACGGCCAGCGGCACGGGGC
Organism: Longimicrobium sp.; assembly: GCF_036388275.1. Lineage (NCBI taxonomy): Bacteria > Pseudomonadati > Gemmatimonadota > Longimicrobiia > Longimicrobiales > Longimicrobiaceae > Longimicrobium > Longimicrobium sp. Next base: position 3,040 of record NZ_DASVSF010000054.1, on the reverse strand, counting down.
GCGTGGGCACCTCCACCCGGGCCGGGCCACCGGTCAGCGCGCGCACGGCATCCACGCACGCCTGCGCCACCTGCGTGGGCGTGCCCAGCAGCGGAACGGCCGCGAATGCCTGCGACACCGCGGGCACCTGCGGCCCTGCGGAATCGCCCGCGTCTTCCGCGGTAGCCCGCAAGCGCGGCGGCGCTTCCATGCGAACGTGCATCGTGGCGAGGGATAGGGGCCCGGGCGGGGCAGACCCGGCGGGGAGGCCGGGGCGGCTGGCTGATACCGGAGCGTGGTGCAGTTACTCTAACAGCCGCACGCGCCAGTAGACAAGTGCAGGTAGCGAAAACGGGGCCGTACGCACAATCAGGCCGATTTGTAGGGAGCGGCGAGCGGAACTCCTTGCCCCGCACGCGGTTCGGCCCTGATCACTATCGGCCGCGCGCTCCCGCCAGGGCGTGGAGGGCTGGCGGGAGATGCCACGGCTGCCGCGATTTGCGAGATCAGTCGCCGAACGAAATGCCCAGCTGGCGCGCCGTCATCACCAACTCCGAATCCGCCGGCACGCGCTTGATGTCGCGGATGGCGTCGCCCAGCGGAACGGCGCGGATGTAGTTGCCCTGCAGCGCCACCATGGTGCCCAGCTGGCCTTCGCGGATGCAGCGCACCGCCGCCGCGCCGAAGCGAAGCGCAAGGCTGCGGTCGTAGGCGATGGGCTCCCCGCCGCGCTGGATGTGGCCCAGTACCATCGAACGGGTTTCCTTCTCGGTCGCGTCATGGAGTTGGGCGGCGATGCGGTCGGCGATGCCGCCGTAGCGCCCCGTCTCGTCGGCGTAGCTGGCCTCGCCGTCCCGCGGCCGCGCGCCCTCGGCCACCACCACGATGCTGAAACGGCGCCGCTGGAGATCGCGCTCCCGCACCTTGTCGGCGATCTTGGCGATGTCGTACGGGATTTCGGGGATCAGGATGACGTCGGCGCCACCCGCCAGCCCCGACTCCAGGGCGATCCACCCCGTGTGCCGTCCCATCAGCTGCACCACCATCACCCGCTGGTGCGCCTCGGCGGTGCTGTGCAGCCGGCCGATGGCGTCCGTGGCCACCTCCACCGCCGACTGGAAGCCGAAGGTGACGTCGGTGGCGCTCAGGTCGTTGTCGATGGTCTTAGGCACGCCGATCACCGGCAGCCCCTTCTGGTGCAGCGCGTGCGCGATGCTCAGCGACCCGTCGCCGCCGATGGCGATCAGAGCGTCGATCTCGCACTCCCGGAAGCGCTGCACGATCTCGTCCGACCGGTCCACCGTGCCCCAGGTGCCGTCAGGCTGGCGCACCTCGAGACCGAAGGGGTTGCCGCGGGTGGTGGTGCCCAGGATGGTGCCGCCCAGGTGGGTGATCCCGCGGACCGCTTGGGCGGTCAGCGGAAAGAGCCCCTCCTCGCCGTCGACCTCGCCCTCCAGGATGCCCATGTATCCCCGGCGGATGCCGAACACCTCCCACCCCTCGTTCAGGGCGGCCAGGGTAGCCGCGCGGATCACGGCGTTCAGCCCCGGGGCATCCCCGCCACCCGTGTTGATGGCGATCCGGCGGACCTTCGTCTTGCTGCTGTCGGACATGGCTTTCACGGTGCGGAGTCGGCGGCATCCTGGCGCGGGAAAGATACGCAGGCGCGGCGGGCGGGCAAGCGCGGGTTGACACACCCGCCACGGGGGGACAGCTTCCGCGGAACGCCGCGGCCGTACGGGCCGGGGCGGATCAGGAGACGAATGGGAATGGTCGACGAAAAGGAAGTGCGCAAGGCGCTGCGCAAGGTGAAGGACCCCGAGCTCAAGCTGGACCTTGTGGTGCTGGGGCTGATCTACGACATCAAGATCGATGGGGGCCGGGTGGACGTCACGATGTCGCTCACGTCGCCGGGATGCCCCGTGGCGGGCGAGCTGCTGACCAAGGCGCGCGAAGCGGTGGAGTCGGTTCCCGGCGTGGAGCAGGCCGAGGTGGAGCTCACGTTTTCGCCGCCCTGGTCGGCAGACCGCATCAACCCCACGATCCGGGCCGCGCTGGGCCTTTGATCGGGGAGACATCGATCAAGAAATGGGGAGCCGCCCCGAAGGACGGCTCCCCTTTTTCGTGCCGCGGAAACCGGGGTTACTCGGTAACCGTGATCGTGCCGCGCATGCCCATGCCGGCGTGCGGCATGCAGACGTAGTTGTACGTGCCGGGCGCCCAGTCGGCCGGGACCTCGAAGTTCTGCCCCGCCTGCGTGTAGAGCGGGCTGTCCGCGGGCGGCGTGAAGCCGGCCGGGTTGCCCTGCGCCAGGCTGAACGACACGTTGTGCGGAGCGGTGCCGTCGGCCATGGTCCAGCGGATGCGGTCGCCGCGCTTTACGGTGATCGCCGCGGGCTCGAACTGTCCGGAGGCGCCGTTCTGGGTGGTCACCATCTTGACGTCGTGCACGGTGCCCGACCCGGGCGCCGGCGCCGGGGCGGAGGCATCCGTGGCCGGGGCGGGGGCCGCCGCGGTCTCGGTGCCCTGCGCCGCCGTGTCGGTGGAAGCAGTCTGCTCATCGCCGCCGCCGCATGCGGCCGCAAGCGCGAGCAGCGCAATGGCCGGAAGCTTCATCAGATCGCGAGTCATCGTGATCAACTCTCTCCTAAAGGTGTCGAAGTCGGTCGCACAGGCTCGTTCCCTGAGCGAGCCGGAAGATACCCGCCCGCAAGCCCCGGCACAATACCGATTTACGGTCTGGTGGCGTACGAATGCTCCGTACGATTCCGTGCTTTCATGTGGGGAAAAGTCCTACAGCGATGACTCACGCAGCGCCGCAGAGACGCAGGAGAGGTGTCGCCGTTCTCTCTCTGCGCCTCTGCGTGAGGCCTCTGTTGTTTGTGGGGTAGAAACGCCAAACGCCCGCCCTGATCACGAAGATCAGGGCGGGCGTTCGGAATAAAAGGCCGGCGGCGCCGTACTCTCCCACCGGGTGGCCCCGGCAGTACCATCCGCGCAGCGGGTTTTCACTTCCGAGTTCGGGATGGGATCGGGTGGATCCCCCGCGCCATAGCCACCG